>BEHT01000010.1 GCA_002898575.1 bacterium HR17 | reverse complement strand
TACAAGCGGGTTTGGGAAATTGAGATGGAGAAAGGCTATTTCATCGGCGTCTCCTTGCGAACTTTGGATGAGGTGAAGGCTGCGACGCAGTGAGGAAATGTTGACGAGAAGGGCAGATCAGCGATAATGCAACGGACAAAACTTCTGCAACGAGGTGATTTGGAGGTATGCCCAAGCGCAAAGATTTGCGCAAAGTGATGGTGATCGGTTCGGGTCCGATTGTCATCGGGCAGGCAGCGGAATTTGACTATTCGGGTTCGCAAGCCTGCCGAGCGTTGCGAGAGGAGGGATTGGAAGTCGTTTTGGTCAACTCCAATCCCGCAACTATCATGACCGACCCGAACATGGCAGACCGCGTTTACATAGAGCCCTTGACCGTTGAGTTCCTTGAGCGCATCATCGCCAAAGAGCGACCTGATGGAATTATCCCGACGCTGGGCGGTCAAACGGGGTTGAACTTAGCGACGCAGTTAGCGATGGAGGGTATTTTGGACCGCTATGGCGTGGAACTGTTGGGCACTCCTTTGACAGCCATCCAAAACGCGGAAGACCGAGAACTCTTTCGGCAACTGATGCAACAAATCGGCGAGCCCATTCCTGAGAGTGTGGCAATAACGACTATTGAGGATGCTATCGCATTCGCTGACCGTGTAGGTTACCCTGTCATTATCCGTCCTGCTTACACACTGGGCGGCACCGGTGGCGGCATTGCTCACGATGAAAACGAGTTGCGCCAGATCGTCCAGCGCGGTTTGGCGCTGAGCATGATCGGGCAGGTGCTGGTGGAGCAGTGCGTGCTCGGCTGGAAGGAACTGGAGTATGAGGTCATGCGGGACGGCGCGGACAACTGCATCACCGTTTGTGCGATGGAAAATTTTGACCCGATGGGTGTCCACACGGGGGAAAGTATCGTCGTCGCCCCGACGCAAACGCTGACCGATGTGGAGTATCAGATGCTCCGTTCGGCAGCGCTGAAAATTATCCGGGCGCTGGGCATTCAAGGCGGGTGCAACATTCAGTTCGCCCTTGACCCCGGCTCGCTTCGCTACTATGTCATTGAAGTCAACCCGCGCGTGTCGCGGTCGTCGGCGTTGGCGTCCAAAGCGACGGGTTACCCAATTGCCCGCGTCGCGGCGAAAATCGCCATCGGTTTGCGATTGGACGAAATTCCCAACGCGGTCACGAAAAAGACGCTGGCGTGCTTTGAGCCGTCCATTGACTATGTGGTCGTCAAACTGCCCCGTTGGCCTTTTGACAAGTTTCCGGCGGCAGACCGCACGATTGGCACCCAGATGAAGAGCACGGGTGAAGTCATGGCAATTGGGCGCAGTTTTGAGGAAGCGTTGCTCAAAGCGGTGCGGGGTTGGGAAGTCGGCACGCTCAGCCTGTTCCACCGAGAGATTGCAGACAAGTCGGACATTGAGTTAGAGGAACTCATCCGCACGCCCAACGATTTGCGCCTGTTTGCCATCGCGGAAGCGTTGCGGCGTGGGATGACTGTTCGGGAAATTCACGCCCTTTCGCACATTGACCCGTGGTTTCTGGAGAAACTGCGGAACATCGTGGAGATGGAGTTCAAACTCGCTGCGGCGGGTTGGTCGGACTTGACGAAAGAGTTGCTTTGGCGCGCCAAACACATGGGCTTTGCCGACCGCTATATCGCGGAATGCTTGGGGGTGCGGGACGGCGGGCGCGGGAAGCGGTCGCTGGCGGAAGCGGAAGAGCGGGTCCGCCAAATGCGCAAGGTGTGGGGCATTCGCCCCGTTTACAAGATGGTAGACACTTGCGCCGCTGAGTTTGAGGCGGCGACGCCCTACTTCTACTCTACCTACGAACCCAACGGCGAGAACGAAGCGCTGCCGAGCGAACGCCCGAAAGTTATCGTGCTCGGTTCAGGTCCAATTCGCATCGGGCAAGGTATTGAGTTTGACTACTGCAGCGTCCATTGCGTATGGGCGTTACAGGAACTCGGCTACGAAGCCATTATGGTCAACTGCAACCCCGAGACGGTTTCCACCGACTTTGACACCTCCGACCGACTTTACTTTGAGCCGCTGACGCTGGAAGATGTGCTGCACATCGTTGAGAACGAAAAGCCCGTCGGCGTCATCGTGCAGTTTGGTGGGCAGACGCCGTTGAACCTCGCCGAAGGGTTGCACAAAGCGGGCGTGCCCATCTTGGGGACGGACTTTGACAGCATTGACATCGCTGAAGACCGCGACCGCACCCATTGGCTGCTCAACTCTCTGGGCATCCCCTATCCGCCCGGCAAAGCCGTCACGAGTATGGAAGAAGCGCTGCAGGTCGCCCGTGAGGTCGGCTACCCCGTTTTGGTGCGTCCCAGTTATGTGCTGGGCGGACGAGCAATGGATATCGTTTACAACGAGGACGAAATGCGCAGTTACCTTGAGTATGTCGTCAGCGTCGCGCCTGACCGTCCCATCCTTGTGGACAAGTATCTCGCCGGCACGGAAGCGGAAGTGGACGCGGTTTGCGACGGTGACGAGTGCCTTATTCCTGGCATCATGGAGCACATTGAGCGCGCCGGCGTCCACAGCGGTGACAGCATCGCCGTTTGCCCACCACAAACGCTCTCAGACATCGCCAAACAGCGCATCGTGGATTACACCCAAGCCATCGCCAAAGCGCTCAAGGTGCGCGGGCTCATCAACATCCAGTTCGTTGTTTTGGGGGACGAGGTATATGTGTTGGAAATCAACCCTCGCTCGTCGCGGACGGTGCCTTACATCAGCAAACTGACGGGCGTTGCAATGGTCAACATCGCGACCAAATGCATCATGGGCGTGAGTTTGCGTCAATTGGGTTGGCAAGGTGGATTGCTGCCTGAACCAGAGTTCGTCGGCGTCAAAGCGCCCGTGTTCTCTATGGGCAAATTGTTCAAGGCAGAGATTGAACTTGGTCCAGAGATGAAAAGCACGGGCGAAGTGATGGGCATTGACCGCGAGTTCCCGAAAGCCCTCTATAAAGCCTTGGTGGCTGCAGGCTACAATGTCCCGCTGGGCGGCAAGTTGTTAGTGACCGTCGCCGACAAGGACAAACCCGAAGCGCTACCGATCGTGCAGGGCTTTGCGGGGCTTGGCTTCAAGTTGTTTGCGACACAGGGCACCGCAAACTTCCTGCGCCAGCATAGCGTTGACTGTGAAGTCGTCCGCAAGATTGAAGAGGGGGAGCCGAACTTGTTGAACTTGCTGACGCGCAAGCAGGTGCACTTGGTCATCAACACACCGTCAGCGTCGCGGCTCTCCCAACGGGATGATTTGATCATTCGGCGGGCGGCAGTGGAACACGGGATCCCCTGCATCACGAGCTTGGACACAGCGCGGGCGTTGTTGGTCGCACTTCGCAGCGTCGTCGCTGAACGCGCCGTAGAACCTATCGCCCTGCAGGAGACACACGAGCAATCGCAAGTCCCGTCCTTGATGGATCCGCCCTCCGCGTAAGAATAAGCGTCCCTCACGCTTTTTGCTCGGAAACGACTTACTGTGGAACGCAGTGTTGGATAATGGGGTTTAATCGGAGGGCGGTTCGCTTGAGCCGCCGAAAAATGGCATGAAAACCGTAAGGGCGCGTCAGGCGACGCGCCCTCCGAGACGCGGAAAATTCAACAAAGGCACTGCAGAAAAACTCTCTGGCAAGGTGGGTTCAGGGGCGTGCGGTGGTGCCCCTCCGCAAAAGCGGAGGCAGGCACCTCACTTTCGGATTTGCCCCTCGCCCCAGATAACCCACTTGTAGGTCGTCAATTCGCGCAACCCCATCGGACCGCGTGCGTGAAGTTTTTGAGTGCTGATACCGATTTCGGCGCCCAAGCCGAACTCGTAGCCATCCGTCCAACGGGTAGACGCATTGACATAGACCGCAGCGGCGTCCACCAATTCGCAGAACCGACGGGCGGCTTGCAGGTCACGGGTTACAATAGCTTCGCTGTGCTTGGTCCCGTAGCGGTTGATGTGGGCGATGGCGTCGTCCAAACTGTCTACAACCTTCACGGCGAGGACCAGGTCCAAGTATTCGGTCTCCCAGTCTTCCTCCGTCGCGGGCTTAGCCTCAGGGAGAATTTTCCGAGTCCGTTCGCAGCCCCGCAGTTCCACGCCTTTCTCCCACAGTGCCTGAGCGGCTTTGGGCAAAAACCGGTCGGCGATGTCCCTGTGCACCAACAGCGTTTCAGCGGCGTTGCACACCGACGGGCGCTGCGTCTTGGCGTTGACGATGATGTTGACCGCCATATCTAAGTCCGCGTCGGCGTGAACATAGACATGACAGTTGCCTGCGCCCGTCTCAATCGTCGGAACGGTGGCGTTTTCCACGACATAACGAATGAGGCCCATACCGCCGCGTGGGATGAGCAGATCAATGAGCCCGTTCAACCGCATCAGCACTTGCGCGGCTTCGCGGTCGGGCGTGTCAATGAGTTGGATGGCGTCGGCGGGCACACCTGCATCGGCAGCGGCTTGCGTGATGACTGAGGCGAGGGCAATATTGGAGTTGAGGGCTTCCTTGCCGCCCCGCAGGACGACACAATTGCCTGACTTCAGGCACAAGGCAACGCTGTCCACTGTGACATTGGGGCGGCTCTCGTAGATGACGCCGATGACGCCGATAGGCACACGCACCTTTTGCAACACCAAACCGTTAGGGCGTTTCCAACCCTCAACGATTTCGCCGACCGGGTCGGGCAAGGCAGCGACTTCGTGCAAACTCTTGCAAATGCCCTCCAACCGCTCCTCGTTTAACAGCAGGCGGTCAATAAGAGCGGGGGACAACCCTGCATGGCGGGCGGATTCCACATCCTCCGCGTTGCGCTCAAAGATGAAATCTCGCCGCTCCCAGAGGGCGTCCGCCATGTTCAACAGGGCGCGATTTTTGACTTCCGTCGGCAGCGCTGCCACCACGGGTGCGACCGTTTTAGCTCTACGGGCTTTCTCTTCCACCAGTTGTCGCACTTCCACTTGCGTCCGAGATGTTGCGGTTGTCATAGCGCCGACCTCCTCATCCGTAAACGATGGCGATAGTCGTAAAGAACGCCGCGAACAATGCCAAGAAGCCGACGATTTGGACGATAGGCACGAATGCGCGTAGGGCAGTTTTATAAGCCTGCCAATAATCATCCGTCCCGAAAGTATGGGGCGCGATGATCGCCCGTGTCAGCAACCCACTCCACACCATCGCCACGATGGTCATTTCTCCGTGCCAGAACACTGCCAACCCGGTAAGCAGCCCAGAAAAAAAGCCACCTTGTGCGATGGGCGCGGTGCTCAACGCTTGCTCTACCATTCCACGCCAGTGCCCGATGACGACGCCGGCCGGCGGGATCAGTGCCGACGGCAGCATCACGGTCACCATTTGAATGCCCCAAAGGATTACCCACATCACAGGCAGCCCCGCTAACCAACGCAGCGGTGGTTGAGGCGAAAACCATTGGGGCGGGATCGTCATTGCGTCTTGAAAATCAGGACGATTGTAGATGACGCCGACGGCAGTCAAGTAAAGGGCAAAGTAAGCAAGTGCGA
The DNA here is from genome assembly GCA_002898575.1 of bacterium HR17. Classification (NCBI taxonomy): domain Bacteria; phylum Candidatus Fervidibacterota; class Fervidibacteria; order Fervidibacterales; family Fervidibacteraceae; genus Fervidibacter; species Candidatus Fervidibacter japonicus. The sequence continues at coordinate 76,233 of BEHT01000010.1, read as the reverse complement.
CGAAATGGTAAATCCAACCCTCGCGCACTAGGAGGGCAACAGCGGCAATGCCACGCCAACGCCGCCACAACCACCACAGCGACAGGTGCCCGCCGGCAAATATCAATCCCCAACCGATCCATGCGGTCCAGAAAGCCTCAGGGGGACGAAGCGGCACGCGCTGGCTGACGCCGATAGCACTGATACGGGAAAACATCAAGGCACGGGTCACACGCCTCACTTGCGGTGTGCAAATCAACCACGCAGGTGTCCCGACCGTTTGCGGTGACCTTCCGACTACGATCACGGTCCACTTCAACGCCCGTTGTTGCCTCTTGAAACGCAGCACGGGCGCGTTAGCGGGCAGACGCAATTCGGGACGCCATTGCGCTAACGCTGTCGGATTGAAAGTCTCAGGCACACCGTCCCCGAGCAAAACGGTCGGTGCGGAGACATTCAGACCAATTGCTTCTTTCAAAGCGGCAGCCGTCGCCGCGCAAACGACCAAGTAACGGCGGTGATGGGGCTTTGATGCCGGAGTCTCATAAATGCCGAGGAAACGCATCGGCACCGTGCGAGCCGTAGGAACCATTGCCTCCACAACCGATTGCAAACGCGTCGGTGCCACTTTGCCGATAACTAGAACGCCCGACGCCAACGGGTCGCGCGGTAAACGGTCCCGTTGTGCGCCGAGACCTAAGGCAACACATCCACCGACAACACACACTAATGCGCCGATTGGGATCCAGCGTGGATGCACGGGGCAATTCACCCTGATCGCAGCCGGCGATGGCACCCTCACTGATCACAAATGCGCTGGGCGATAAATTGGACATTTGCGTTGACTCGCGGCACGGCAACGATATGGAAGGGTTGGGTGAGGGCGTGGGTCACGAACGCTCCCCGCTCAGGCACCTCTTCACGGACGAAAACAACGGCTTTTTGACCTTGCAAGGTAACGCGTGTGATACGAATGGTGTAGCCTCCGGTCGGTTTTTGTCCGGCGAACACCGCTAAAACGGTGTAACGGGTGAAGTCAATAGATGGAACTGGCGGTGCCGGGCGCACGACGCGATGAACCTGTCGCCAAAGGTCCGACCAGTCACGGGCGTTTGTGACGATGCGCAGTTGCGGTTTAGTCACACCGCACCGTACGCCACGCCACTCAGCGACGATGGGCAGCACCCCGTTTGTCATCGCCACTTTGCTGCCGTCTTGCAACGCTGCAGAGACGGGTTGACCGTCCCAGTCAGGCGGCACAGCGACTTTCAACGCGGCTAAAGCCGTCGCGGCTGTATCCATCGTTCGCACCGTCTGCTTGATTTCACCCCGCTTTGCCGCCAACCCCCCTGCTGCGATCCAAGGGATGTAGACATCCTCAGGGTTTGCCGTCCCATGCGTTCGGTCGTGACCGCCGTGATCAGCGGTCACGATGACCAACGCTGTTTGCCACACCCTGGCGGCTTTCAACGCTCTAACGATGGCACCCGTCGCTTCATCGCACCGGCGCAGCGCCGCCAAAAACTCATCAGACGGTGGCACACCTTTCGCTTCGTTACCCCAGCCGTAAGCATGACCAGCACTGTCGGGATCGTGGAAGTGCACGAACAGCAAGTTGGGTTTTTGCGTCGTCAACACTCGCACCGCCACTTCTGCCACTTTCTCAGCATTGCCCCGCACATACTCAACGACATCCACCGTGTTCGGCTTGGCGAAATGCTTGAACTTTTCCTTGCTAAACACCATCGCCGTGCGCAAGCCAGCTCGCTTAGCGAGTTCAAAAACGGTCGTCGCCTTCACCGCGCCTCTCTCAGGGATGTAACTGTTCCAGTTGACGCCGTGGCGCTCAAAGCGTAACCCCGTCAACATGGATGCGTGAGAGGGTAGGGTAGAGCTGGGCACGATCGTTTGCGCAGTCAAAGTGTAAGTGCCTTCCTGCATCAACGCTTGCACCGTCGGCAATTGCCCTCGTTGGACAAGCTGCCGCATCACTGACGGTTTGCCGCCATCCCAACTGATAACGATAACGGCACGCTCTGGGGTCGCACTGAACCCCCAAGCCGCTAAAACGCCCAACCAACAAGCGACCGCCAACCGGCACACAGGTTCGTCACCTCCGTCTTCAAATTATGCCTGAATGCCAAAGACAACGCCTGACTGCAAGCATAGAGGCTAAGAACGCTTCTGGGGTAGGTGCCTGTTTTGGGAAAAACAAAAACACTTGGCGCACCAGGGTCATATGCCTTCTTCAAAACCGCACCGCGTGTCGGACATGCTGCTACTGTCCTTGCAACAACGCTGTCAGGTTCACCGAGCGCCAACGGCGCTTGCCCAAACCGACATAAAAGTGGGCGTGAACGCTTGAAGCGTCCACGACAAAGACGGCGTAGCCAGGGGCATCGGCATACTCGTAGTAGGCGATGAAAGGGCGTTCGGCTACCAATGCCTCCCGCCGTTGCGCTTCCGTCTGCGGCTCAAAGTTGGGCTCTAACTTGACCAAGTCAGGTCCGTAATGCTTAACGCCTTGCAACACTTGCTTGGGTTCCACTTCCGGTGACGGGATGACGCTGTTGAGGGTAACTTGAACGAACGAGCCACTTTCTGTCTTGCGCACCACAACGCCGAACTTGTGCAAATGTGCTGTAAGCACAATTGCGTGATATCGCCCCAGCAGGTTGAGCAACCGCTGCCGCTGCGGTTGTTGCTCAGGACGAGCGTAAAGATGCCACAGCGACCGCGCCCCAATGGGCACAACAGGCGGATGCAACAATACGAACACCCGTTGCGCCTGTTGCTCTGTCAAAGTCCGTTCCAACCAATCCAAACTGGCGTCATCGTAAGCGTCAAAAAACGCAAACAGTGTGTTGCCCCGCCGGACAGTAAACGACGCCGACAGCAGCGTCTTTCCCAATTGCTCGCCGAGAAAAGGCAGGATGATTTGATTGTAAGCCTCCACTGCACCCGGTCCTGTGATGTCGTGGTTGCCTTTGGTGATGAAGAACGGCACACCTAACTGTGCCCTCTTGACGAACTCAATTGCGTCTTCCACATGGCGACGGGCTAATTGCGGGGTGCCGCACAACCCTTCCACAAAATCACCCAACTGAGCGACGAAAGCGATGGGTGGCTTGAAAGTTTGAACATGCTCTCTCGCTTCAGCGAAAGTTTTAGGCAGCACTGTTTCCGTCAAGCGACTGTAGTTTTGAATTTGCCGGACATCGCCTTCGCCATGTTTTTGTCGCACATAGTCCAAATCGTGGTGCTCCAATCGGTCAAAGTGTATGTCGCCTAACGCGAGGAACGCAAACGGTTCATTCGTTTGCCCACTGACATATACAATCCCTTGCAACCACGCCAGTGCGAAAAGGGCGATAGCGACCGTCAGCCACAATGATTCTCTCCTCATCATCCTCGCCCCCTTGTCATTACCAGTTTTCGTCATCCTCAATGGTGAACAGAAACAGGATGCCGTTGCGGTTACGGCGGGCGACATCGCGCATCAACAACCATTTGGCGTGCCCGTCACAGAATGCCCAATTTGCCCCCGCAAAGTGGCGACCGACGAATCGCGCTTGATCCGTCGTGCGACCAATGTTAGGATAGGTCCAGTTGAACGAAAATGGCGGGTCTAACTCCACTGCCGTCTGTAACTTGTGGGCGCTATAGGCGATGTAGTAGCCCGAGCCGTCCCCAAGCGCAATCGTGGAAGTGGGAAGGACAATTTGGGTCAAACTGACCAGGCTCTCACGGAACGGCGGCGTCGTCGGTTGACCGTCAACAGTATCCTGCCCTTGGCTGTAAAGGGCGTTGGCAGCAAAGGCGACATTGGTGCGGGCGTAAGTTGTCGGCGGGATAAATCGGCTGGGCGTCCAATCGCTGAAGTTTTTGGACGGGCACGACGAAAAGAAGTTCGGTGATTTGATGTAGGGTAGCAAGGCGTCCATCCAGTAATACAACTGCTGTGTGGAACTGATGCCATACCAGATGCGGGGCAATGTCTCGTCGTAGTCCTGCACATACATCGCCAAGCCCAGCCCGACTTGGCGCACGCCACTGAGGCAAGAAATCTGTCGGGCTTTTTCCCTCGCTGTGCTGAACACGGGGAACAAAATGGCTGCCAAAATGGCGATGATGGCGATCACTACCAGCAACTCAATGAGCGTGAAGGCGCAACGCTTGTTATGGTGCCGCATCGCATATCACCCCTCGTCTTCGTGGCGATTTGACGCCGCATCAAGTTTGCGCGCCGCATTTTAACGGTGCGTTAAGGCACCGTTAGCAACATTTGAAGGGGAAAAGGCTGATTGTTAAGGGGCAAAGGGAGGGTTCTGCCGAAATTTCCGTCGGTGCGGAAAAATTGACGAGGGCGGGTGACCACGATGGCGACGAAGGCGGGACGACCCAATCGCACGACGACACCCCTGCGGGCGGCACCGTTAAGCGGTCGGGAACTGTATCGGGTGCTGCGGGTCTGTTACGAACCCGCTCCGCGCCGCCCCCGCGAAGTGTTGCAGCGGCTAAAAGCCATGCTGCCTTACCGCGATTGGTCGCAGCGACGGTTGCGTCGCTTGTTGGAACGGGCGCTGAAAGACCCGCGTGCGGACGGTTTGCTGTCCATCACCATCACACCTCCCAACAACGAACGGTTGGCAGCCGCATTGCGTGACGCCTTGCCTGAGTTGCGTGAAGCCATCGTCATCCCTTCCCTGAGCGCCATAGACCCCCACGCCGTCAGCACTTACTTGGGCGTGGCAGCGGCGCAAACTTATGCGCCCCGTTTCCGCAACGGGCAAGGCGTCGGTTTTTCTGGGGGGCGAAGTGTCGGGGCGATGGCACAAGCCCTATGGCTGCCGCCCGCTTTGCGCCCGTTGCGCCTTTATGCGCTCACCCGCTGCCCACCGACGGTGTTGGGGTTCACAGCCGAAGGCATCGTCAGCGAAATCGTCGCCAAAAACCTGTGGCGTTCCGAGCATTGGGAGAACCCGCCTGAACGCTTTCTGGAAGGCTACTTGAACCCCCAGCACCTGCGACCTGAACACCTTGATTGGGCGTTCGTCGGCGTCGGGACATTGGAAGAAGGCGAGTTGCTTACGGACTTCGCTGAAGCCCTGCGGTTTGATGTCATCGCTGCGAAGCGGGCGGGTGTCGTCGCTGAACTTTTAGGGCATCTCTTTTGCGCCGATGGGCTACCGCCAGCCCAACCGTTGCGCCCCGCAGCGTTGGAGACGGTGCCGCTCAGCCTGTTGCGAAGGATGGTGAGGGACGGGAAAAGCGTCATTATGTTAGCAGGCGGGGCGCAAAAAGCGACGGCGCTGTTGGCGCTGCATCGGGCACAACGGGCAGGCGGCGCATTGTTCAACGGTTTGGTTACCGACGAAGAATGTGCGCAACGGTTGCTGCACTTATGCGACCAGCCCATTGCTGAAGCCGACGCGATATGGGCGCATCAGTGCAAACGCTTTTGGGTGGCGCACCTGCGTTTTGCCGCATCGGAACGCTGCCGTACTTGTAAAGCAATGGCGCAACGGTTGCGATTGAGCGAACGGCGTGTAGCTCGCTTGTTGGACGAGGCAGTGCACGCTAACGGGCAGCGACTTGCGCCGCTTGTTTGGGTGCAGGTGAAAGCGCCGAAACCAGAACCGATAGCGGTGTTGGAATTGGAATCTGCGTTGATGGAACGGTTGGGGTTGATGGAAGTTCGGGTCGTCCATCCCGTGCGGGACGAATGGGCATATCCCGCCATCGGTGCAGCGGCAGCGCAATGGTTAAAGGAGCGTTGGCAAAGGGTGTCGGTGTTTTCCGTCGGTTTGGGCGGCGGGCGTGCCGTGCGGGCGCTGTTGGAAGCGTTGGACTTGCCCTTTTGCCTGCGCCATTTCCCCGCATTGCAACGGTTGCACTTGTTCGCTTTGCAAGCCCGTCTGCGGGAGCGGGTGCTGTGGGGCGGAGGACATCCCGATTTACTGGATGCCGTCATCATGCGCTGCTTTAACACGACCGAAGGGGGGAGGGTGATTTGCCATCCCTTTGAAGGCGACGCTGTGGCGGAGGGACTGGACGCCGTGTTCGTCAGCGTTGGGGCGTTTGAGGTAGGTGACCGGGAAGTGTTGCAGGAAAGTGGTGTGACGATGGGGGAAGTAGCGGGAGCGGTCGGGACATTGCTGAGCCAGCCGTTTGATGCAGCGGGGCAACCGTTAGGGCGCAACTTGGGCGAACGGTTGCGCACACTGTCGTTACAGCGGTTGCGGGAGTTAGTCAGCCACGGTGTGCCTGTGTTCGCTTTGGTGCGGGGAGCGGAACGGGCTCAGGCAGCGGCGTCGGCGTTGCGAGGAGGGCTGTTCAACGGTTTGGTCATTGACCGCATCGGCGCCGAAACTTTGCTCAATGCCAGTGGCTAACCGACGCCCCAACGGCTTAAACGGCAAACTTTGCAGGCGGAAGGCAACGCACTTAGCGATTTGCGGTTTCAAAGGTGATGGCGATGAACGCAGCGCAGCGCTTGATTGTGGCGTTGGATGTGGACGACATGGCGACAGCGTTGGCGCTCGTTGACCGTCTGGGCGACGCCGCCACACGCTATAAGGTCGGCTATCGGTTGTTTCTGGCGGCGGGATGGCACATCGTGGACGAACTGCAGCAACGGGGCAAATGGGTCTTTGCTGATTTGAAGTTGCACGACATCCCTGCAACGGTCGCGGGCGCGGTGACGACACTGGCACACCGACGCATCGGTGCTATTACGCTGCACGCGTTAGGTGGCAGTGCAATGTTGCGAGCAGCGGTGCAAGCGACGCAGGCGTTAACCCATCGCATGCACCTGTGGGCGGTGACAGTGCTGACGAGTTTGGACGACGCAATGGTGCGAGACGAATTGCTCATCCCGTTACCTACCAGCGATTACGCCGTGCACTTGGCGCGTTTAGCCCGCTTTTGCGGTTGCGACGGTGTGATTGCGTCGGGTCACGAAGTTGAGCGCATCAAGGAAAGTTGCGGCGATGCGTTCACCGTCGTCGTGCCTGCGGTGCGCCCGTCGTGGATGGAACAGCACGACCAGCGTCGCACCGTTACGCCATCCGATGCCATCAAACGCGGCGCCGATTTTCTCGTCGTCGGGCGCGCCGTCACCCACGCCGACGACCCACGGAGCGCCTTTCTACGCATCGCCGATGAAATCACGGTGTAAAGGCGCATACTGATGCGCCCGCAATCAACGCACCTTTTAAGGTGATGCGAGCGATGTCGCTTGACCTAACGACAACTATCGCCCGACTGAGAAACGCAGGCGATCGTTTGCGCGCGATGCCCGTCGCGGCTATCGCAGCGGCGCTGGAACGCGTGGCGCACCGCTGGCAGGATAGGACCGCCCCTGAACGTCGCATCGCTTTGGCAGAGTTGCCCCAACGCGTGCCGTTCGGGCGCCCCGTCTGCGAACGGGCATTAGATGCCTTGTTTGAACCGTTGACGGCACCGCGGCTGCTGGCGTTGTTGGACGACCTACTGGGCACGCACCAAGCGTTGGATGCGTTTGTGCCTCTTGTCCGCCATACATCCTCCATCCTGCCTTCCGAAAGCGCCAGCGTGCGGCGCAAAGCCTTTGGCGCCGATGTCGCATTGCTCATCTTGGCAGGCAACATCATCGGCGTTGGCATTTGGGACATCGCCTTTTGCCTATTGTGCAAAACGCCCGTGTTGGTCAAACCGTCGTCAGACGAACCGTTGCTGCCTGCATTGTTTGCGCAAAGCCTTGCCGCCGCCGCACCCGAGCTAGCCGATGCCGTCGCTTCCCTGCCGCCCGATGTTCAGCTAGAAGTGTGGGACGGGATTGACGCCGTCATCGTTTACGGCACAGACGAAACGGTAACCGCTGTCAAGCGGTGTGCTCCCGCAAAGGTGCGGGTCATTGAGCGTGGGCATCGGTTCAGTGTCGCCATCGTGGACGCCGCTTACGCTGACGAACGCACCGCCCAATTGCTGGCGTTGGACATCGCCCGCTTTGACCAACGCGGCTGCCTGTCGCCGCAAGTCTGTTTCGTGGTAGGACGAGCGGCAACCGCGGCGTTTGGGCACAAGGTGGCGGAGGCGCTGCAACGGCTCAATGCAGAGTTGCCACCTGTCTTGCGAGATAGTGAGAGAGCGAGGGTAACGCATTTTCGGCTCACTTGCCAAATGCTGGGGGCGCAAGTGTTGGCGCCTTCAGATGCCAGTTGGACGGTCGCGGTGTGGGATGCACCCACCATGTGCGATGCATGGCAAAAGGTGGCATGTTCTGCACGCGTGGTGCACATCGTCGCGATGGACACATTGGACGCAGTTTTTGACGCGTTGCGCCCGTTGGGTCAGTTTTTGCAAGGCGTCGCGGTAGCGATGGACGAAACGATGGCAGAACGGGCGGCGGAAGCATTGGGGCACATGGGTGCTAGCCGCGTCTGTCCCGTCGGGCGCTTGCAAACGCCGCCCCTTGAATGGTCGCAAGACGGCAAGCACCTGATCGCCGAGTTGGTGCGCTGGTGCGACCTTGAACCCCTCGCGTTGCCAGCGCCCGAAGGCGGTTGGGTACCTGTGTTTGAAGGCGATGCGGAACGCACCGCGTTGGCGCGGTTCATGTTGGAGCAACAAGGTATCCCTGTCAGCGTTGAAGTGGACTTTGACCCCTCTGACCCGACGCAACCGCGCCAACGCCTTTGCGTCCCTGCAGAGCACGCCGCCGACGCCCAGCGGGTCTTCGCCCAACTACCCGACCGTTGACGCCGAAAGGGTGAGGCAGCGATGCACGCAATGGCGACGCTGCGGGAAAAGTTTTTGCGCTACCTTGCGCAAACTTCGGATGAACCCATCGGTATCGTCGTGGAGCGCACGGAAGGGTGCTGGGTCATTGCCAAAGACGGGCGGCGTTACCTTGATTTCATCTCAGGCATCGCAGTGACGAACATCGGGCACCGACGCCCTGAGGTCGTGGACGCGGTCAAGCGGCAAGTTGACCGCTACTGGCATGCGATGGTCTACGGCGAATTCGTGCAAGATGTGCAGGTCGCGTTGGCAGAAAAGTTGGTCGGCATCGTGGAAGCGGCGTTCCGACGGGCGAGCGGGGGGCGTTGGCAGGGCGAATTGCAATACTACCCGACCAACAGCGGCACGGAAGCAAACGAAGGCGCCCTGAAGTTGGCGCGCAAATTTACGGGGCGCAAAAAGTTCGTCGCCTTCCACGACAGTTTTCACGGCGACACGATGGGGTCACTGTCCGTCACAGGACGGGAAGTTTACCGTCGTCCCTTTGAACCACTCTTGCCCGATGTGACCTTTTTGCCCTTCGGCGATGTGGCGGCGTTGGAGCGCATTGACGCGACGGTCGCCGCCGTTATCGTTGAACCCATTCAAGGCGAAGCAGGCATCATCGTCCCGCCCGATGACTTTCTGCCCGCCTTGCGCCAGCGCTGCGACGAAGTCGGAGCGTTGCTCATCTTGGACGAAGTGCAAACAGGCTTCGGACGGACGGGCAAATGGTTCGCTTTTGAGCATTGGGGCATCGTGCCCGACATCCTGACCGTCGGCAAAGCATTAGGCGGTGGGATGCCGTTGAGCGGGTTTTTGGCGCGTCGGGAAGTGATGCGAGCACTCGCGGAAAACCCGCCTCTGTGCCATGTGACGACCTTCGGCGGTCACCCCGTTTGCTGCGCCGCTGCGTTGGCGGCGTTGGAAGTGATGGAACGCGACTGCTTGCCCCAACGCGCCGCTGAAATAGGGGCAAAACTCCAAAAAGCGTTAAAGGATTTGGTCTTACGCTTTCCGACGCTTCGTGAGGTGCGGGGTAAAGGGCTGATGCTGGGGTTGGAGTTTGCCGACAAGTTAGCGACGCGAGCGTTCGTGCGGCGCTGCTTGCAACGCGGTTTGATTGTCGGCGGCACACTGCACACTGAGAAGGTCGTCCGCATCGCCCCACCGCTGGTCATCGGGGACGATGAACTAGCGATGGCGCTGGGCATCATGGTGGCGGCGTTGCAAGAGGGGCAATGAGACTTACGCCCGCCGTCGCAACAGACGCGCCACGACCGCGCGCTTTTCGGGCACCGGAGCACCCCACAACGCCGTCGCGTAGAGGACGACGCCGACGACACCGGGCACGATGACCCGCAGCAACCGCAACGCTAAACCGCCCTGCGGCAGCGCCGCCAACATCGCCGCCGCTCCGACCCCTGCCAAGACGGCGGCAGGCAGCATCCAGCCGACGAGCCGCAGCAAAGCACCTTCCTCCAACCCGTTCAGCCGCTTCCGCAACAATAGCGCCAACAGGACGATGTTAAACCACGCCGATGCGGAAAACGCCAGCGCCAAACCGCCTTGCTGCAACGGCGAATGAACGAGCGCCATGTTAAGGCTGAAGGCGAGGGCGAAACTGAGCAACCCGACCCAAACGGGCGTCCAAGTGTCGCGCAACGCGTAAAAGCCCCGCGCCAACACTTGCTGACACGCCATCGCGGGGACGCCAAGGCTGTAGAAAAGCAGCGCCACCGCCGTCGCTTGCGTGTCCGTTGCCGTCCAACGCCCGTATTGGAAAAATAGCGCGATGAGGGGCTCGCGGGCGACCGCCATCAGGACGGCGGTGGGCACCGTCAGCAGCAGCACCGCGCGCAAGCCGCTGGCGACTTGCCGTCGCAAGTCGGCGAGGGCGTCTTGAGTCGCCAGCGCCGACAGGGTCGGGAAAAGGGCAATGCCGACGCTTGCGCCGAAAAGGGCGACGGGCAATTGCATGATGCGGTTCGCCATCTCCACCGCCGTCGCCGCTCCGTGGGGCAGCAGGGAACTGAAGCAGCGGGGCAAAATGATGGCGTTGATTTGCGTGACCGAGAGGCTGAAGACGACCGGCACGACGAGCCGCAGGACTTGACGCGCCCCTTCATCGCGCCAATCAAAGCACGGACGGAAATCCATACCGACTTGCCACAGTTTCCGCGCTTGCACTAACCCCGCGCCGATAGCGGCGCCCGAGAGCGCTCCCACCGCCATCCCTTCAATGCCCTTGCCCAACCAATGGTTGCCCCAATGCGCCCCGACGATACCGCCGGCAAGGATGCACAAGTTGTAAAGCACCGATTGCACTTGCGGCTCCGCAAAGTAACGCAGCGACAGCAGCGCGCCTGTGAACAAACTGCCCAGCACAAAGAAGAACTGAGACGGTAACAGGATGCGGACGAGGTTCACGGTCAAGGTAAATTTGCGCTCGTCGCCGACCATGCCAGGGAACATAAGGGCGACGAGGGTCGGGGCAAGCACTTCAAAGGCAGCGATCAACACGAGCAGCGCCACGCTCAAATAGGTCATCAACACGCGGAAGGTTTTGATGGCTTTGTCGTCCTCGCCCCGCGTCAGGTAAGCAGTGAAGACGGGCACGAACCCTGCCGCCAGCGCCCCGCCGGACGCGAGGAAGTAAATCAGGTCGGGCACGCTGAACGCCGACACATACGCATCGGTGTGCCAATCGCGCCCAAACAGCGTGGTGCGCCCGATGTCCCGCACGATACCCGTCACGCGGGACAAACCGATGAGCGCCATTACCGTGAGCGTGGCGCCCGCCACGCTCGTCCGCTCGTTCCGCGCCAAACGGTGCGTCGCCGTTGAACTCGTAGCCGTTGCCATCGGTGTGTCGGCTCCCGCTTTTCAACGCGTCGTTTCGCGGTAGGGGAGAGGATTGCCCTGTAAGTCCACGAGGCGGACACAAAATTCCCAACCGCCTCCGCCTTGTGTGACCTTTAGGAGCAACCGGTTGACACCCTTTTGCAATCGCACCCGGACGCGGTCTTCGTCCACCGTCAAGCCGCGCATGCCGCCGAACTGGTGCACCAACTGCCCGTTGAACCATACCTTCACACTGTCGTCGCTGCCGAGGCGCAACTCCGCGTCCATCTCATTGTCCACGATGAACTCCGTGTAGGCGTAACACGCCACCCATTCGGTCTGGCGGAAAAATTGCGTCAAGTCCACGACGCCTTGCGGGTCGGTCGTGTGGATTTCGCGCCAGCGCAACAGACGATTGTCTACGCGCACCGTCTCCAACGCCAGCGGGTTAGTCGCCGTTTCGTCTATGAAAGCGCGTTGAAAGGCGCTGTTGTCGGGGTTGGGCAGTGGACCGAGGAGCCACCAGCGGACGAGAAACCCTTGCGAACGCGGCAAGGCAGCGGGGTCTTCACCCAGCCGCACCAACACTTGCGCCGCTTGCTGGCTCAAATCGCGGGGCAGACGCATCGTGAGCAACCGACGGGCCAATTGTGCCGCTGCGGTTTTGTTGCCCTGTTGAGCCAGCATGTGGGCGATGGCGACGGCAGCAGCCAACGCCGGGCGCGGCGGGTTAGGCTGCTGTAAGTAGCGCTCCAATAACGGCAGCGATTGCGGGTCACCGATAAGCGCTAACCCATTCAAAGCGCGGTCGCGCCACTCGGTGAGGGAGTTTTGCTCGGCGAACACCAGTGCGCGCTCAAACATCGTTCGCGCCGCTGTCGTTTGCCCTTTGCGGGCGCGCCGCTCGGCGAGACGCAAATAACTGCCGAAGGCGACGCGCTGCAGTTCATCGCTGCTTTTCGTCGCTGTGTCCCACAAGATGGCTTCTACGGTCGGGTCGTCCACTTCGCCCATAAGTTCCAGCGCGGTGCGGCGCAACTCAGGATGCGGGTCGGTGGCGGCTTGCCGTAACCAGTGGGCAGCCTCTGGCTCATTGCGGGCGACGAAGGCGCGCAACAGCATCGCCCGCTGCACCGGATTGGCACGCTGCCACATTTCCCGCAAACCGCGCCGCACATCAGGGTGGCGATAAGCGACTAACGCTTCCAACGCCGCGGCGCGGACGGTCGGCTCCGGCGCGTCTAACGCCCCGACCAAAATGGGCAGGGCTTTGGCGGCATTGGTCTTGCCTAAACCGAGCAGGGCAGCACAACGCTGGTGTTCGGTGCGAGCGAGTTGGTAGGCTTGCGCAAAGGCGTTGAAGGCTTGCGAGATCTGCCGGCGCTGCAGCAAGCGTTCACCCACGCGGATAAGGGCATCAAACGCCGTCGGCACGCCTTGCCGCATCGCGCTCACCAACGCAGGAACGGTTTCGGCGTCACCGATACGCCCCAACGCTTCGGCTGCCACCGCCTTCGTCGCGGCGTCGCCTGTCTGCAGCATCGTTAAAAGCACGGGCACGCCCTCAGGTCTGCCGATTTCGCCCAGTGTCGCCAACAACGCCCGCAGCCTATCGCCTTTAGCATTGGCAGCCGCCGAGGCAATCGCCCGCGCAGCTGCCGCCGAGCCAATTTGCTTCAGTGCCGCCAATGCGTCATCACGCACCGCTTCGTCGTTCAGCGCCGCCGCCAGCGCAGGCACTGCCTCGTCCGTGCCACAAACGCGCAACGCCTGCAAAGCCGCTTTGCGAACGGGTAACGGTTGGTTAGGTTTCGTCAGCGCCAGCAATGCGTTGACAACTTCGCGCCGCTCTTTGGGTGTCGCTCGCGTGGTGCGAGCGGCAATCATTTCCAGCACGAGGTGCGCCGTGCGTTGGACGCGCCAGTCTTGATGGGTTAGCAACGGGGGCAAATGAAGGACGAGGCTGGCGCCCCACGCGGGGGCTTTCTCCATCGCTTGCAACCGCACAGCGTCATCAGGGCTCTGCAACTGTTGCAGAAGCGTCGGCAACCCTGTCGGCGTTTGCGCCGCAGCGAGCGCGACCCACGCCGCGAGTGTCCCCCAAACCCAGCGTCGCACTGCACAATCACCCACCTTCGCGCAGCGATGTTTTCGCCGTTTACGCCGCCACCAATTTAGCACGCGGTTTTCGGGTCGGTCAGACACGGTCGTTGCGCGCTATCATGTAAGCGGTGGTGCGGTAGGCGGAGACGGCGTTTGAGTGACGGAGGTGATGGCGATGCGCATCACGGTCACGGTGAACGGGCGGCGTTACTCCCACGATGTTGAGCCGCGTCTGCTCCTCGTGCATTACCTGCGCGACGTCCTCGGCTTGACGGGCACCCACATCGGTTGCGAAACGGGCATTTGCGGGGCGTGCACCGTGCTGCTCAACGGTGAGGCGGTCAAATCGTGTATGTTGTTCGCCGTGCAAGCGGACGGACAAGAGATCACGACGATTGAGGGCTTGGCGCAAAACGGTAAACTGCACCCTGTCCAACAAGGTTTTTGGGAAAAGCACGGGCTGCAATGCGGCTACTGCACGCCGGGCATGATTCTGGCGGCGGTGCAACTCTTGCAACGCAACACCGACCCAACAGAAGAGGACATCCGCCACGCGCTGGTCGGCAACTTGTGCCGGTGCACGGGCTACCAGCAAATCGTGGAAGCCGTTGAATGGGCGGCAGCGAAAATACGGGGCGCGATGTGACGCGGCTTTGCCCCCCGAAACTGGGCAAAACGGAGCGGCAAAGGAGGTGCGCCGCCATGCCAAAACTGGTCGGGCAAGCGTTCAAGCGGGTGGAAGACCCGCGCTTGATCACGGGCGAAGGGCAATATGTGGACGATGTGCAATTACCCCGCATGTGTTACGCTGCCATCTTGCGCAGCCCTTACGCCCACGCCCGCGTTCGGGGCATTGACACTTCCAAAGCCGAAAAAACAAACGGTGTCGTCGCCGTTCTCACGGGCAAAGACATCGTGGGCAAGATCGGTCCGCTCCCTTGCGCCGCTCGTCCCGTGCCTGAACTGAAGACACCGACGCATTACGCGTTGGCGGTCAACAAGGTCTATTTCGTCGGTCACCCTGTTGCCGTCGTCGTCGCAGAAGACCGCTACCTTGCCCGCGATGCGCTGGACTTGATTGAAGTGGATTACGAGCCCTTGCCTGCCGTAACTGACCCTGAGCAGGCGTTGCGCCCCGATGCGCCCATCGTCCACGAGGACTTGGGCACTAACTTGGCGTTTGAGTGGAAGATTGAGGGCGGTGATGTGGACGCAGCCTTCGCCCAAGCCGAGGTCATCGTGCGGCAACGGTTTGTCAACCAGCGCCTTATTCCTGTCCCGATGGAACCGCGCTGTGTGGTTGCCCATTGGGACGCCGGCAAGCAGTTGCTAACCTTGTGGACAAGCACGCAAATCCCTCACCTCGTCCGTTCGCTGGTGGCGGGCATGCTCAACTTGCCCGAAACGCATTTGCGCGTCATCGCGCCCGATGTCGGCGGTGGGTTTGGGCAAAAGTTGCAGGTGTATGTGGAAGAGGCGCTCATGGGCTACCTGGCGATACACTTAGACCGCCCCGTCAAATGGACGGAGACGCGCCGCGAAAACTTTACAGCGTCCATTCACGGGCGCGACCAAGTGGGCGTAATGGAGTTGGCGTTGCAACGCGACGGGACGATTTTGGGCTTACGCTATGAAGTCGTCGCCGACATGGGCGCTTACTACCAACTCCTGACACCCGCCATCCCGACCCTTACAGGGTTAATGCTTTGCGGCGCTTACAAACTCCCTGCCGTCCGCATGACTAAAAAAGCCGTCTTCACCAACAAGATGAGCACCGACGCCTACCGCGGGGCAGGACGCCCCGAAGCGACCTTTTTACTGGAGCGCATGGTGGACTTGGCAGCAAAAGAGTTGGGCATAGACCCGGCAGAAATCCGACGCAAAAACTTCATTCAACCCCACGAGTTCCCCTACACGACGCCGCACGGCATCACCTACGATTCGGGCAACTACGAAGCGGCGCTTGATCGGGCGTTGGCGTTGGTGGAATATGACCGCTGGCGTAAAGAGCAACAGGAAGCCCGCAAGCAAGGACGCTACATCGGCATCGGCATCTCGTCGTATGTGGAGATTTGCGGGATGGGTCCGAGTAAAGCGATGCCCGCTGGCGGATGGGAAAGCGCGACGGTGCGCATTGAGCCATCGGGCAAAGTCATCGTTTTGACCGGCGCGCACCCACACGGGCAAGGCGAAGAGACAAGTTTCACCCAAATCGTCGCCGAAGAGTTGGGCGTTAACCCTGAAGATGTGAAAGTCATTCACGGTGACACGGAAGCCGTGCAGTATGGCATCGGCATCTTCGGCAGCCGTGGTTTGGCGGTCGGCGGCACGGCTGTTTACATGGCGGCGCAACGCGTCAAAGAGAAAGCCCGCCGAGTCGCTGCCTTCCTGTTGGGGGTTGCCGAAGACGAAGTGGAGCAAGTGGACAGCAAATTCGTCAGCAAGCGCGACCCCAACAAAACGCTGACTTTTCAGCAAGTCGCCGCCGCTGCCTACGACCCGAAAAACTATCCGCCCGACATGGAGCCGGGTTTGGTGGCGACGGCGTTCTACGAGCCGAGCAACTTCACTTTTCCGTCAGGCACGCACATTTGCGTCTGCGAAGTGGACATTGAAACGGGCGAGGTGAAAATCCTGCGCTATGTGGCGGTGGACGACTGCGGCAAAGTCGTCAACCCGCTGCTCGTTGAAGGGCAAATTATCGGTGGCATCGTGCAAGCCTTCGGGCAAGCGATGATGGAGCGATGCGTTTACGACGAGCACGGGCAGTTGCTCACGGGCGAACTGACGGACTACCCCATCCCCAAAGCCCACAACGCGCCGAAAATCACCGTTGACCGCGTGGAAACGCCGTCACCCGTTAATCCGCTGGGCGCCAAAGGTGTCGGCGAAGCAGGCACTATCGGCGCCACACCTGCCTTCATCAACGCCGTTTGCGACGCCTTAGAGCCACTAGGCATTCGGCACATTGACATGCCTTTAACCCCTGCCCGCGTCTGGCGAGCCATCCAACAAGCCCGCCAAGGGCGCCAACCGTAGGTGCGCTAAAGGAGGTGGCGACGATGTTCCCAGCACCGTTTGAGTATCACGCGCCGGCGACGCTGCAAGAGGCGTTGCAATTGTTGGCGCAACACGGTGGAAACGCCAAGGTGTTGGCGGGTGGGCAAAGTTTGGTGCCGCTGATGAAGTTGCGCCTCTCAACACCCGCTGTCATCATTGACCTGAACCGCATCGCCAATTTGCGTTACATCCGTGAGGACGGCGATGTCATCGCCATCGGGGCGATGACCCGTCACTACGATGTGGAGACTTCCGAGTTGCTTCGGCGGCGTTGCCCTGTTCTGTCCGAATGCGCTGCGCATATCGGCGATGTGCAAGTGCGCAATCGGGGCACCGTTGGTGGTTCGCTGGCACACGCTGACCCCGCTGCCGATTACCCCGCTGCTATCCTCGCGTGTGATGCCGAAATCAAGGTCGTCAACACGGCGGGCAACGAACGCACCGTTAAAGCCAGCGACTTTTTTGTTGACCTGTTCACGACGGCGTTGCGACCCGACGAACTCATCACGGAAATTCGCGTCCCCGCCTTTGCGCCCAAGACAGGTAGCGCCTACCTGAAGATGGAGCAATTAGCGTCGGGGTTTGCGGTGTGCGGTGTGGCAGCGATCGTGACGCTGGATGGTGGTGTCCTTCAAGATGTGCGCGTGGGCATCACGGGTGTCGCCCCCAAAGCCTATCGCGCCACCACCGTTGAGCATGCGCTCAAAGGAAAAGCACCTGACGCAGCGACCGTTGAACAGGCAGCACGCCATGCCGCCGATGGCGTCACGCCCTTAGACGACATCCACGCCGATGCCGATTATCGGGCGCATTTGGCGAAAGTGTTGACCAAGCGGGCGCTCCTCAAAGCCGTGGAGCGAGCAAGGGGGTTGTGTTGAATACCGAGGTTCGTTCGGAGGGCGGCTCTCCTGAGCCGCCGAAAAGCAATCGGCGCGTCAGGAGATGCGCCCTCCGAATGCCGAAAGTTTGTTCGGAGGGCGGCTCTCTGAGCCGCCAAAAAGCGGCGCGTCAGGAGACGCGCCCTCCGAGCCCTGTCAAAAGGAAAATTCAACAAAGCAAGGCTATCGTGTCAAGGGGTGCCCCGTGCCCCCACCGAGGTGACGGCGATGAGGGTGCAAGGCAATTGGGTGTTTTTGGCAGACCGCGAAAGGGTTTGGAAGACTTTGACCAACCCCGACATCGTCGCGCAATGTATCCCCTACTGTGAGAAGATGGAGCCGCAAAGTGATGACACCTACCTTGCGACGCTGACGGTGGGCATCGGGTCAGTGAAAGGGCGTTTTACGGCGACCATCCGCTTGACCGACCCGCAATTCCCCGAACGCTACCGGCTCATCGTAGAAGCGCAAAGCCCTGTCGGGTTCGTCAAAGGTGATGGTATCGTCGCGCTGCAGCCGACGGAAAATGGGCAAACGCAGGTGTGCATCGACGGCGAGGTGCAAGTCGGCGGCACTTTGGCGTCTGTCGGCAGCCGGCTCATTCAGGCAACCGCCAACATGATGTTCAACCACTTCTTTGACGCTATGCGCCAGCATGTTCAAAGCGCACCGTCAACGAACGAGGGTGAAGGCGGTGGCGAATGAAGCGGTGGCTGAAGACGCCGTAGGCAACCTATCGGGCATCCGTTGCCTGGGCAATCGCCCTCGGTGCGTCGACCGTGACAAAGCGCTGTGTTGAATAACGAGGTTCGTTCGGAGGGCGGCTCTCTGAGCCGCCGCAAAGTCGGCGCGTCAGGAGACGCGCCCTCCGAGGTGCTGAAAGTTCGTTCGGAGGGCGGCTCTCTGAGCCGCCGCAAAGTCGGCGCGTCAGGAGACGCGCCCTCCGAATGTTGAAAGTTCGTTCGGAGGGCGGCTCTCCTGAGCCGCCAAAAAAGCGGCGCGTCAAAAGACGCGCCCTCTAAGAGAATGCTGAAAAGGAGCAGCGACAAAGCACCTTCGCGCTGACCTGTTATTCGGCAGCGGAAGCGAGCGGGGTAATCGCCCTTGTTGCCGTTGCTCCTCGGCGCTTTGAGAGGGTCACCGTTGCCTGCGCCTTCGGTGCAACGGCGGCAAAAGGCGCAGGCGATGAGGCAGCTGAGGAGTTGACACATTTTCATGGGGTGGTGGGCGATTCGTCCAAAGACGGCGGTTGAGTGTCCAGCCACTCCAGCGGGCGCACCAGCCAAGGGCAACGCTCAGTCAAGGCGATGAAGGCTTCCAAAAGTTCGTGGAAAAGCAAGGCGGCAGTGACGACCCAAGTTTTTTCAGCGCGAAAAGTTCGTCCCCAACCGCCATCGGCGTATTGCAACGCAGCCAGCAGCGGCAAGGCTTTGGCGATTTGCGTCCGTGCGGCAGGCAACGGGCAACGGCTCAACCCGAACAAGACGGCGTAAGTCGCATCGGGGCTGAAAAACCATTCGCCTTGTTCCGACTGGTGGTCGCGCAACCAATTGACCAACCGTTCCGTCGCCATTAACACAGCAGTGCCTTCGTTGCGGCTGAGGGACAAAGCGTGTAGGGCGTGGATAGCGCAACTGCGGCAGCAGATCTCGTCACGCTCCAAAACTTGGTGGGCGACCCATCGCACCGCGCGGTGCACCCAACTGTCGTCCCGCTGAAACCGCAGGACGCCACACAACACAAATGCGGTCACCCCCATCGCGAAGGGCGGAAAGCGCAACTCATCGCCCCACACAGCGGGGTAACTCGTCGGGACATGCGGCAGTTCCAGAAAGCAGCCGTCGGGGTCTTGGCGCTGACGGAGCCACTGCAGGGCTTTGGCGACGGCAGAGTGGTCGGCAGCGATACCCAGCTCTGCCAGTTGCAACAGACGCAAACCTGTCCACCCAATGGAACTGCGGAAGCCGCCGCGCGGGTATTGTTCGCTGAGGATGCCGCGAATGAGCCGCGCACGGAGCGGTTCGTCGCGTTTGAGGTTTAGCCCGATGAGGTTGCGACGAGTGGCGATGCCTGCCCAACTGAGGTGGCGCCACAGAAAGGCAAATGGGTGGCGTGGCTTTTCAGCGACCAGCGTCTGCACCCATTGCAGCCGTTCCTTCAGTCGGCGACGCTGTAGATCGTCCAAGACGCATCGCCTCCCGCAGCAGCCACAAATTGTGGCACCATTGCTTATGCTGCTGCTATTGAGGTCAAACGCTAAGGCTGTAGGAGGGCGAAGCCGATTGCAGGTTTACACCGATCTCAGCGCTGTGCCAACTGCGGAACGCGGAATCAGCATCGGGGTGTTTGATGGGGTGCACCGAGGGCACCGAGAATTGGTGCGGGTGTTGCGTGAGGCGACGGAACGGCGCCGGTGGCGAGCGTTGGTGCTCACCTTTGCCAATCACCCGCAAGAGGTCTTGAACCCGCCGCCCCCACCGTTGCTGACAACAATAGAGGAGCGTCTTGAACTGCTCCGAGAGACGGGCGCGGATGAGGTGCTGGTGTTGCCCTTCACGCGGGACTTGTCGCAGTTTTCTGCCGAGCGGTTTTGTCGCGAGGTGCTGGTGGACGCGTTGGGGTGCCGGCTATTGGTCGTCGGACACGATTTCGCTTTGGGGCGTCAACGGGAGGGCACGGTGCCCCGCCTCCAGGAATTGGGGCTGATGCTGGGCTTTGAGGTAACGGTAGCGCCGACCGTGTTGGAAGGCGGCGAACCTGTTTCCAGCAGTCGCATCCGCCAGTCGCTTTTGGTGGGCGCCGTAGCAGCAGCCAACGCGCTCTTAGGTGCCCCTTACCGCTTACGAGGGGTCGTCGTGCCCGGCGCGGGACGGGGTAAAAGGTTGGGCTTTCCGACGGTTAACTTGCGTGTGCCAGCCAACAAGTTACTACCACGACATGGCATTTACGCCGCCCGATTTGTTGCCCCGATGGGGACATGGGGTGCCGCCGTTTACATCGGCACCCGCCCGACCTTTGGAGAAACGCAACCTGTCGTGGAAGCCCACCTGCTGGACTTTGACGGCGTTATCCCGTTGGGCACAGATGCCACCGTGCAGTTGCTGTCCTTCGTTCGTCCCGACCAGTATTTTGAGCGGACGGAGGACCTCATCGCACAAATGCAGGCGGATGTGGCGGCGGTGCGGGAGCGCCTCAGTAGGGACGGATATTGAGGCGCCTGGTAGGCGGATGGTCAGTTTTTACGGACGCCCCAAGCGCCTTCGTGCTCTGGGTCCCACGCCCGCACTTCCTGAACAGGCTTAGGCGGTTCCTTGACCACCATCATTTCGCCGTCCATGCCCATCATACGGGCGCCAGCCTTTTTGCCCCGCACTTCGGGGGGCTCCAGAGCGGCGCAAGGTGTCCCAAAGCGCGGCTTGGCGAAGGGCAAATGGGTCGTCCCCCGCGCCAAGATGTGCTGGTAGTTGGCGCTATCACCCTCGTAGGGAATGCCGTGATTCCAAGGCACCCACGAGCGGGCGTTGCAATAGTGGCTGACAAAAGCGCGGCGCCAACGGTCTTTGCTGCGGTTGGGGTAGGAGCGGTGCAAAATGTGCCCGTGGAAGAAAGCGACATCGCCCGGCTCCAAAATCACTGGCACCCACTCATACTTGCGAGCAACATGGCTGAGAGTATTGACTTCGTCGTCCAAGTGGCTGACATTTTCGGCGGCGGTTAGGTCAGCGAAAGCACCGTCGGCATGGACGAACCCGTGCTCTTCGTTGGGTGGGGGGTAAATCGGCTCCACATGCGACCCGACCGCCATCCACAAGCAACCGTTCTCTTCGTCGGCGGGGTCAAGGGCAAGCCATGCGCCGATGAGGGTGTCGGGGTAGGTCGTGATGTAGTAGGCATCTTGGTGCCATCCTTGCCCCCCTTTGCCTGGCGGGTTGAAAAAGAGCATCGTTTGCAGCGCCAGCACATCGGGACCGATGAGGGCTTCCAGCACATCTAAGATGCGCGGGTGCAGTAAAAAGCGCTCGGCAACGGCGTCGGCGCGATGAAGCATGTGGACGCGGGTGAAACGGCTCAGTAATTGTTCTTGGGTGGCGTCGGGTGGAGGGGGAGCGACGCCTGGAATCTGCACCCGACCGTAAAGCAAATCCATCGCGTGGCGCTTCAGTTCGTCCACTTCCTCAAGGGAGACCAAGTTGCGGACGATGATAAACCCCTCCCGCCAATAACGGCGGTATTCATCCACGCTGACCCGATAGCGGTCGGGGCGCTGCGGTGCGATGACCCGGTACGCCATCTGACTTCCCCCCTTGCACCGGCGACAGATTGCGCGATAACAACTCGGAAACCGTCACAAAACGATAGCCGCACCGGCGCAGCCTGTCAAGGATGAGGGGTAAGGCTTTGACATCTTTCCAGCGGATGGGCACCCGCCCGTCGTGCATCAGGATGATGGCGCCAGGGTGCACTGCTTTCAGCACCCGTTGCGCCATCGCTTCGGGCGTCGGGGCATCGTGGTGGTCGGCACTCACCGTCCACAACACGACCGTGAGCCCCTCCAGTTGCGCCGCCGTGTGGACACGGTAGTTCAAGTAGCCGCGCGGCGGTCGGAAGAGTTTGGGGCGAACGCCCGTCACCCGCTCAATCGCCTCCGCGCCTTTGGCGATTTCCTGCCGAATCGCTTCCCAATCCCTGCGAGGCAAATCAGCGGGGTGTGAATAGGTGTGATTGCCGATTTCGTGTCCCTCGGCGACAATGCGCCGCGCCAATTCGGGATATCGCTCCGCCCGCTCGCCGATGAGAAAAAAGGTCGCCCGCACACCGTAGCCCTTGAGGATGTCCAAAATCTGCGGGGTGAAAATCGGATGCGGTCCGTCGTCAAAAGTCAGCGCAACGACTTTGGGCAACGGGTGTTGCGCATGGTGGTGCTTCCATTCCGCCGACAGCAACCCTATCGCGACAACGACTGCCACCGACGCCCATCGGCGCATTGTGTCATCACTCCGCCGGCAAACGGCAGGCGTAAACTTGCGTTGTGCCGCTGACATCGCTGTCGTAGATGACCCACTGTTCGTCGGCACTCCATGACGGATGCGGGTGCGTCCACTGTGGACCGTAAACGGTATCCACTTTCGCTTCCATCCACGACAGCGCCCAATCGTCCGTGCCTGCCCGTTCAAAGTCTTCCCGTGTGGCATAGCGAGTTTCCCGCCACTGAGTTCCTTGGCACGACGCCTGCGGGTAGCACAGCGTTCGCCACTTACCCGTCGCCACATCCACGACCAGCAACCCGATGTCAGGGTGATTGGTGTCGCAAACGAGGTGCGTGCCCGCTCGGTTGGGGGCGATGTGCCATGCGTTGATTTCGGCGATGGTCGTCACGCCCTCAGGTTGGGGGACAGGTTCGGCAGCGCGCAGCACCATCCGTTTGAGCGCGAACCGCCAATGCACAAACACTAACTCCAACCGCTCACCCAGCCAAGTTTCGTGGACGACGAACTCGTCGTTGCCGTGTTCGTAAAGGCAAGTGTTGCCCCTTCCGTCGCGCCGGATGAGCCACATGCGGGGCGCCGGGTCCTGGGCATACTCAATCAGTGTCTCGTCAACAGGGCAAAATTGCGGGTGAATGAGGGTGCGGTCACTTTCAAAAATCAGGTCGGCTTTGCTCCCGTCCGTTTTGGCGACGGCGAGGTAGTTTCGTCCGCGCCACTTCATCGCCGTCACCAGCCATTCGCCACTTTTGCTCAGGTTCACTTCCCCTAGCGACGCACCG
Source organism: bacterium HR17 (assembly GCA_002898575.1). Classification (NCBI taxonomy): domain Bacteria; phylum Candidatus Fervidibacterota; class Fervidibacteria; order Fervidibacterales; family Fervidibacteraceae; genus Fervidibacter; species Candidatus Fervidibacter japonicus. The sequence goes on along the minus strand of BEHT01000010.1, from coordinate 52,839 downwards.
TCCCAGCGGGCGATGATGCGTTCCTGCATTGTCTCCAAGTGAACGGCTCGGATCTCGCCGTGTGCGATGAAAAACAGTTCGGTGCCGTCAGGTGAAAGGTGACCTGAATAGCCGTTGACGCCGTGTGGGTCGTCGGTCAGTTGGACAATTTTGCCTTGCGGAAACTGTGCCTTATAAAACTGCCAAGTGCCGCTGCGGTTGGACGCGAAAATGAGCCACTTCATGTCGGGCGTTGTGGAGCAGGTCAGGGGATACAAGTGATGGTTGACGCTGGCGTGTGCCGTCACCTGCACGATGGTCGCGCCCGTTCGTTCGTCCCGCAGCCATCGGGCTTCGCTTTCAAACACTGCACCTTTAGCCATCGCCCAAATCGCCTCCCAAACAGCGGCGTTGAGACCCTGCCTGAAAATCACTCCAGCGGCAGTCGGACGGGTTGACCGAGGTGGTGGGATCGGACGGCGCCTTCGGCAATTTGAATTGCCCATTCGCCGTCCTCACCCGTGCAAAGAGGTTGCTTGCCTTCACGGACGCACTCAAAAAAGTGCTCCACTTCGCGTCGGTAGCCATCAGCGGTCGCACCCCAATCTGACTGCCACTCGTGGGTTTCCACAGGGGCATCGCCTGCGCGGTTCAAAAACAACGCTGCCACTCTGCTGCCGTCTGGAGCAGGGAAGTGAACGCTACCTTGAGGTCCGATGATGTCCAAGTGAGGGCGGACAGAACGGTAGCGAATGTAGTTCCAACCAAATCCCGGCGCCGTCCACGCCTCGCCCCAGAGGGCGAGGTCACCGCCAGCGTAATCCACGACGACCAAAGTCGTGTCCCACGCCGTCGTGTCTTCGGGTTTGAAGCGTCGCAATTTGGCGAAAACTTGAATCGGTCGCCCGAACAGCCAGTTCATAAAGTCCAGCCAGTGGGAGTTCTCCCACAAAGTGCCACCGCCCATCTTTACATCGTGCACCCACTTGGCGGGTGAACCCCGCACAACTGCCCAGACATCTCGGAACACGACAGGACGACCGATGCGGTTGAGCCACTCCTTGATCTTCTGGGCATCTTCGCTGAACCGCATGACATAGCCGATTTGTAGGATGACTCCTGCCGCCTTGACAGCAGCGTTCATCGCCTTGCACTCCGCGACGCTCATCGCCATCGGCTTTTCGCAGAAGATGTGTTTGCCCGCTTGCGCGGCGGCGAGGACAACCTCGGCGTGATGCCCTTGCGGAACCAAAACGAAGACCGCTTGCACCTTGTCGTCGGCGAGGGCGGCACGATAGTCGGTCGTCCAGTGGGGGACGCTGAACTCCTCGGCGCGCTGCTTGGCGCGCCCCTCGTCAACATCGCAAACGACCTGCACCTGCACGCCGGACAAACTGACGAGGGTCCGCAGGTGCGTCCCGCTGATACCGCCGCAGCCGATGACCGCGACGCCGACGGTGGCAGGCATAGCGCTTGCCCCCCTTAACGGTGCCCTGTCGCTGTGCGGCACCGTAGCGTGGACTTTCCTGAACGCGTGCGTTAAACTTTGCCATGCGTTCACAAGCCCCGCAAAAGCCAGTTAAGGGGGGAATTACTTTGGCTGTCGTAACGATGCGTGAACTTCTGGAAGCCGGGGTGCATTTCGGTCACCTGACGCGACGCTGGCATCCGCACATGCGCCGCTTCATTTTCGGCAAGCGGCAAGACATTTACATCATTGACCTACACAAGACCTTGGCGCAATTGGAGCAAGCCTACGCTTTTGTGCGGGACACAGTGGCACAAGGCGGCACTGTGTTGTTTGTCGGCACAAAACGCCAAGCCCAAGAACCCATTGAGGAAGCCGCCAAACATTGTGGCATGTTCTATGTGACGACGCGGTGGTTGCCCGGCACACTGACCAATTTCTCCACCATCCGCTCCCGCATTGACTACCTCAACGAATTGCGGGAGATGGAGCGGAGCGGTCTCATGGATGTGCTCCCCAAAAAAGAAAGTGTGCGGTTGCGCAAGCAACTGGCGAAACTGGAAAAGTTGCTGGCAGGCATTGAGAACATGGAGCGTTTGCCCGATGTCCTGTATGTTGTAGATGTGCGGCGCGAGGAAATTGCCATCCAAGAAGCCCGCAAGTTGGGCATTCCTGTCATCGCCATCGTGGACACCAACTGCGACCCTGATACAGTGGACATCCCTATCCCCGGCAACGATGACGCGATCCGCTCTATCCGATTAATCACCGGCAAGATCGCCGAAGCGGCGCGGGAAGGCTTGGCGCTGCGCCAAGCCGCAACTAAAGAACAACCGCCGTCGGAAGAGGGGACTGTCGCGGAAACCGCGCCGGCGGGGGAACCCGTCCCCGCACCTGCACCGGCTGCCGCAACGGAAGCAGAGCCCCGCGAGGTCGTCGCCGTCTCGTCAGAGGAAAGCGACATCCCGCCTGAAGAACTGGCGCGCCTCTATGAAGCCTACTCGGATTTGCCTGAAGAGAAAGCGTAAACTCTGGGCAAGGAGGGACAAAGCGTGGCAGCGAGCAAAGTGTCCGTAGAAGATATCAAGCGCCTGCGGGAAGAAACTGGCGCTGGCGTAATGGACTGCAAACGCGCCTTAGAACAAGCCCAAGGCGATGTGGAGAAGGCGCGTGAATTGTTGCGGGCTGCCGGTTTGCTAAAGGCAGAGAAGAAATTGGGGCGCGTCGCGCGGGAAGGAGTGATCGCCTGTTACATCCATCACGGCAACCGCTTGGGAGCGATGGTGGAGGTCAATTGTGAAAGCGACTTTGTCGCCCGCACCCCCGAGTTTCAACAACTGGCACAAGAGATCGCGATGCAAGTGGCAGGCATGAACCCCCAATACATCTCCCGCGATGATGTGCCGGCGGACATCGTCGCCGAGCAACGACGGCTTTTTTACGAAAAAGCCATCGCTGACGGCAACTCGCCCGAGGACGCCGAACGCATCGCGGAGGAACGGCTCAACAAGTTTTTTGAGGAAGTGTGTCTGTTGGAACAAGCCTGCATCCGCGATGACAGCAAAACCGTCGGGGAACTTATCCGCGAAAAGATTGCCCTGTTCGGCGAAAACATCGTCGTCCGCCGCTTCGTGCGCATGGCGGTCGGGGATTGAGCGCTTGCGATCCGGTGAGGCGATCGGTATGAGCGGGCAACCTCGGTGGCGCCGCATCGTTTTGAAGATGAGCGGAGAGGTGCTGGGTGGAACCAGCGGTTTCGGGTTAGATGACACCGTCGTCAACCGCATCGCCGATGAAATTCGCGCGGTGCACGCTTTGGGCGTGGACATCGGCATTGTCGTCGGCGGTGGGAACTTTTTTCGGGGTGTGGAAGCGGCTGTGATGCGCGGCATGGACCGCGTGGCAGCCGACTATATCGGCATGTTGGCGACCGTTATCAACGCTTTGGCGCTCCAAGAGGCGTTGGAGCGCTGCGGCTTGGAGACACGGGTCATGAGCGCCTTTGAGATCCGCGCGGTCTGTGAACCGTTTATTCAACGGCGCGCCGTCCGCCACCTGGAAAAGGGGCGCATCGTCATCTTCGCCGCCGGCACAGGACACCCGTTTTTTTCCACCGACACCGCAGCCGTTTTGCGCGCGGCACAAATCAAAGCCGAAGTCATCTTAAAAGGCACCGATGTAGATGGCGTTTACGACCGCGACCCGCATCAAGACCCTGCAGCGGTGCGCTTTGAACGGATCAGTTTTGCCAAAGCGTTGGAACTGAACCTGCGCGTGATGGACGCAACGGCGTTCTCCCTCAGTTGGGAACGCAACATCCCCATCGTCGTCTTCAACATCACCGTGCCAGGCAACCTCGTGCGCACCGTGTGTGGGGAGCCGATCGGCACGATCGTCATGTGAAGGTGCAACAGATGTTTAACGCCACCTTTGCTAGGCAGGTGAAAGACACATGCTGGAGCCCATCAAAAAGATCCTCGCTGACGCGGAAGAGCGGATGAAGAAGAGCGTGGAAGTGACCGCGCAGGAATTGGCAGCCCTGCGGACGGGACGGGCGTCGCCGGCGATCTTAGACGGCATTCGCGTGGAATACTACGGCGCCCCCTACGAAATCCGTGAACTGGCAAGCATCACCGTCCCAGACCCACGCACGCTGATCATTGACCCGTGGGACAAGCAGATGTTGGAACCCATCCGTAAAGCCATCACCAATTCGCCGTTGAGTCTGAACCCCGTCAACGACGGTAAAGTCCTGCGCATCAACCTACCACCGCTTACGGAAGAGCGGCGCCGAGAACTGTTGAAACTGGTCAATCAACGCTCAGAGCACGGCAAAATCGCCATCCGCAACATCCGTAAGGATGCCCAGGAAGAATTGCGCAAATTGGACAAACAACCGGGCATCTCAGAAGACGCCCTGCGCCGAGCGCGCGAGGACTTAGACAAGTTGACCGAACGGTATATCCAGAAAGTGGATGAACTGCGTAAAGCCAAAGAGCAGGAGGTCTTGGAGAGTTGATGCCGCCGTTGCCCGATGTCATCGGTCTGAGGCAAACGGAAGCGTTGGCACTGTTGGAAAAGACAGACGGCGCCGTAACGGTGCGGGTCATACAGACGCGCCCGCCCAAAAGCCGACATGGCGGTGCGCCTGTAGCGTGGCGGGTCATTTGCGTGCGCCAGCACGACGATGAAGTGGTGTTGATCGTGGCGCCGGAGTGGTTGCCCTACAAAACCGAGGACATCGCCCGGCAAGCGGGTGAGACGGAGTGACCGATCCCACGCAGTGGGCGGAACTCAGCGAGGACGCCTTGCGCGCCTTACTGGATATGGAACGCTTGCCCCGCCATGTCGCCATCATCATGGACGGCAATCGGCGGTGGGCACGCCAGCGAGGTTTACCTGTATTGCACGGGCACCGCGCCGGTGCCCGTGCGACCCGGCAAGTGGTGGAAGCCTGCGTGCAGTTGGGTATCCCGTTTCTGACCCTCTACGCTTTTTCTACCGAAAATTGGCGTCGCCCCTCGCTGGAGGTGCGCGCCCTCTTGCGCTTGATTGACGCGACATTGCAGCGCGAGCGCGCTGAACTGCACGCCAACGGCGTGCGTATCCGCCACATCGGCGTGACGGACGGGCTGCCGGCGAACCTCGTGAAAACCTTGCGCGACAGCGAGGCGTTGACCCGCGACAACACAGCACTGACTTTGAATGTGGCGATCAACTACGGCGGGCGCAACGAACTGGTGCGGGCGGTGCGGGCGTTAGCCCATGCGGTCGCTGACGGTGTGTTGTCGCCAGACGCAATAGATGAAGCAGCGATCGCCAACTGCTTGGACACGGCTGGTCAACCTGACCCTGACTTGCTCATCCGCACGGGGGGCGAACAACGCGTCAGCAACTTCCTGTTGTGGCAAATTGCTTACACTGAGTTCTATGTGACGCCGACGCTGTGGCCGGATTTTAACCGTCGCGAGTTTTTCATTGCCCTGCTGCACTACCAGCATCGCGAACGGCGTTTCGGAGGGGTTTCTCATGTTGCGTCGCGATAGGGGGTTAACGGAAGCCATTTTTCTGGTCGGCTTATTGCTGCTGCCGCTGGACGGTTACCTGTGGCGAGCGGGGCTACCGGCGCTGGTCATCGCGTGCGCCCTTGCCTACGGCATTGCGTGGGAAATACCCCGGCTGCTTTTCCCGCGCCGGGTCGGTGCAGCGGATCAATTAACGGCTTCGTTGGCGCTCACATGCGTCCTGTTGTGTTTTTACATCGGCAAAAGCGACCGCGCTATCGCCCAAATGGTTCGTGAACAGGGACAGGCGGCAGCGTTTACATCGCCGCTGTGGATCGTCAACGACGGTGTTTTGCTGGCGCTCACGGTAGCGGTGATGATGGTGCTGTTAGCGTTCACAACCCTTCTGCTTTACCTTTGGCAAGGCGACCGCGACCACCGCGCGTCGTTTGCCGCGCGGTTGCGCGAGTTCTTGGTGCGGGATGTGGGATGTGCGCTCGTCGGTATCGTCGTCGGGTTAGGAGGTGGTGCGTGGGCGGTGCTGGTCAGCACCCAAGGGACCGGCATCGGTATCGCCACCTGGATCGCGATGTGGGCGGCAGTCCGAAGTGCCGCGCTTACGCCGACGCCGTGGCAGCGTGCGGTCATCGCGGTCGGCGCCGCCCTTATCTTGGCAGGCGCTATCGGTGGTCTGACCAGTTCGTGGACGAACGCCCTAATGTCCGCTTTATTTGGTGCCGCCATCGCCGTTGCCCATTGGGTCGTCGTGTTCGCACTCCGTGCGGTGGCAGGCACAAGCCAAGAGCACGACCCCGCAACGATAGAGCACCGCCACCAACGCCCGAAAGACGCACCGTTCTATGTGCCGTGGGTGGGCTTTTACACCTTGCGCTTCGTCGGTTTGGTCGTAGCATTTTTTGTGGTCGGGGCAGGATGGCTGTGGGGGCTGCGGTGATGGCTGCCAGCGGTCATCCTTTGCGAAGCGAGGCGACCGAACATGGATAAGTTGACCGCTTTCGGGCTCGCCCTCTTAGGGTTGGGCATGCTCATCCTCGTGCACGAATGGGGGCACTTTTGGGTCGCACGGCGCGCGGGGTTGACGGTGCAAGAGTTCTCCATCGGCTTTGGACCGTCGCTCCTCAAGTGGACAGGTAGAGACGGGGTGCAGTATCACTTGCGGTTGCTGTTTCTGTTTGGTGGGTTCGTGCGGATTTTAGAAATTGAGCAAGACTTGACGCAGCAGCCGAGCAGCCCCTTCGCCCGACCGACACGCGACTTGTTGCGCCGCATCGCTGTTATCGCCGCTGGACCGCTGACCAACATCGTCGTCGCCGTCATCTTGCTGTTCGTTTACAGTCTATGGAGTGCGGGGCTGCGCCCGACGACGGAAATCGGTGCGGTGGTGGAAGGAAGCCCAGCAGCACAAGCTGGATTGCGCCCCGGCGACGAAATCGTCGGTTTCGCCTACCTGCGACCGTCTGTCCCCTACTCGGAAACTTTTCTCAACGAAGTGCGTTGCTACATCGCCAGCCATCCGGGCAAACCGGTCCGCTTGATAGTGCGGCGGGATTTTCGCGAGTGGGCGGTGGTGCTCGTGCCCAACGAGCGCACCGTTTATTACTTGACCCATCGTCCTGCCCCCTCCGCGCGCCGTTGGCAGCAATGGTTACAGCGCGTGTTGGGACGGTTGGAACCGCAGACCATCGGGCTTATCGGCATCGCTTTTAAGTTGGAGCCAGAGCCAGGGCTTGCGTGGCAGGACCGCTTAGCGCGGGCGATCCCGCTGACTTGGCTGAACTTGGGTGACGCTCTGCGGCAAGTCACTTTACCCCTGACGCAGCCGTTTTTGTTGCGGGAGGTGTCAGGGCCTGTCCGCATCGTTTACGAAGTCGTCGCGTCCCGGTGGCGGGGCGTCATGGAGCAAGTGCGTGTGTTCGCCATCATCAGTTTCGCCTTAGCCATCATCAACCTCTTCCCTTTGCCGCTCTTGGACGGTGGGCGCATCCTGTTTTTGCTGGTGGAACTGGTCAGCCGCCGGCGCATCTACAACTTGGAGGTCAAGGCGACTTACATCGGCTTTGCCTTCATCGTCGCCCTGTTCCTGTTCATCACGCTGAAGGATTTGCATTTCGTCCTGTTCGGGCGGGGGCAACAGTAAACCACAGATGCTGCGTCGCGGAGATGAGGGTTTGAGGTGATGTCGTGTGCGGTTGTCCCAAATGCTTTTTACGACGCTGCGGGAAGTGCCTGCGGAAGCGGAACTGGTCAGTCACCAGTTGTTGGTGCGGGCGAGTTTCATCCGCAAACTGGCGGCAGGTATCTACACCTACCTGCCGCTGGCGTGGCGGAGTTTGCTGAAAATCATCGCCATCGTCCGCGAGGAGATGAACCGCGCTGGCGCCCAAGAGTTGCTGATGCCGTTCGCTCACCCCGCAGAACTCTGGCAAGAGTCAGGGCGCTGGGACGAGTATGGTGACTTGCTGATGAAGGTGCACGACCGGCAAGGGCGATGGTTTTGTCTCGGTCCGACCCATGAGGAAGTCGTCACCGACTTGGTGCGGCAGATGGTTCGGTCTTACCGCCAGTTGCCGTTGAACCTTTACCAAATTGGCACGAAGTTCCGCGACGAGTTGCGCCCGCGCGGCGGGCTCATTCGGGCGCGCGAATTCATCATGAAGGACGCCTACAGTTTTGACCGCGACGCAGCGGGGCTGGACAAAAGTTTTGAGGCGATGCGTCAAGCCTACATCCGCATCTTCACCCGCTGCGGGTTGCCTTTCGTCATCGTGGAAGCGGAAGCGGGCGCCATCGGCGGGACAGAAAATTTGGAGTTCATGGTTATCGCCGACAGCGGAGAGGACCGCTTGCTGCAATGTCCGCAATGCGGTTACGCCGCCAACCGTGAGCGGGCGGAGCGCCGCCCGTCCGAGGGGTTTGAGGAGGCCCTTCAGCGCGGGACAACGCACGGAGCGCCCTTGCAAAAAGTGCACACGCCCAATCAACGCACGGTGGACGAAGTGGCGCGCTTTTTGGGGGTGCCACCCAGCCAACTGGTCAAAACGCTCCTTTACATCGCTGAGGATGAAACGATAGTAGCAGCGATGGTGCGGGGTGACCACGAACTTAACGAAGCGAAACTGATGCGACAGGTCGGCAAAAAGGTGCGGATGGCGGACGCCGCTACCATTGAGCGGCTGACCAACGCGCCCGTCGGGTTCAGCGGTCCCATCGGGCTGAAGGAAAAGGGCGTCTTATTGCTGGCGGATTACGACATCGCCGTGTTGCGCGATTTCGTCATCGGCGCCAATGAAGCCGATACACACTTCGTCAACGCCAACTGGGGGCGCGACTTTCCCGTTGACCGCTTCGCCGATTTGCGCTTCGCCGAAGACGGCGACGGTTGCGCCCGCTGCGACGGCAAGTTGCAGATGCGCAGCGCCATTGAAGTCGGGCACATCTTCAAACTCGGCACGCGTTACAGCGAACCGATGCGGGCGACTTTCGTGGACGAGGACGGCAGAGAAAAACCCTTTGTGATGGGCTGCTATGGCATCGGCGTCAGCCGCATCTTGGCGACGGTCGTGGAGGTCAGCCACGACGAGGACGGCATCGTTTTCCCCATCAGTGTCGCCCCGTTTGAGGCATGGGTTTTGCCGATTGAAGCGGACGGCGACTTGCGGGATGTCGCCGAACGCCTCTACGCCGAGTTGCTAGCAGAGGGCGTTGAGGTCGTGCTGGACGACCGCGACGAACGAGCGGGCGTCAAGTTCAAGGACATGGACTTGGTGGGGGTGCCCATCCAGATCGTCGTCGGTCGGTCAGTGCGGGAGCGGGGTGAGGCGGAAGTGCGGTTGCGCCGCAACCGCAAGGAGCCCTTGTTTGTGCCCCTTGACCGCGTGACGGAAACAGTGCTGCAGTTGCGCCAGCAACTTTACGCCGAGTTGACACCTACTGAAACGGTGCAGGAGGCAAGCGCCCCATGAGTGTGCCCCGTGTGCTCATCGTCGCTGGCTCGGATTCAGGCGGGGGAGCAGGTATCCAAGCGGATTTGAAAACGGTGTCGGCGTTAGGCGCTTTCGGCATGACCGCCATCACGGCGCTGACGGCACAAAACACGACGGGCGTTTACGGCGTCGTTGAGATGACCCCTGAGTTCGTCGCTTTGCAAATGGAAGTGTGCGTGACGGACATCGGTTGTGATGCGGTGAAAACGGGCATGCTGGCAAACGCTGCCATCATTCGCGCCGTCGCCGAGCAAATCCGCAAGTTCGGGTTGCGCCCGTTGGTTGTTGACCCCGTGATGGTCGCCAAAAGCGGTGCCCCGTTGCTGAAGCCTGATGCCGTTGATGCGTTGGTCAGCGAACTGTTCCCGTTGGCGACGGTCATCACCCCCAACATCCACGAGGCAAAAGCGCTGACAGGCAAAGAGGCGAAATCGCTGGACGAGATGCGGGACATCGCAGCGCAGTTGAAAATGCTCGGTCCGCAGTGGGTCATTGTTAAAGGGGGGCACTTAGAAGGGAGCGCGGAAGCGGTGGACATCCTTTACGACGGGACAACCTTTACCGAGTTTCGGGCACCGCGTTTTGAGACCCATCACACGCACGGGACAGGGTGAATTTTTGCGTCGGCGATCGCCGCCAGTTTGGCGGCGGGCAACGATGTCCCAACGGCTGTCGCCATCGCCAAGGAGTTCGTCACCGCCGCCATCAAAAAGGGCTTGCCCTTGGGCAAAGGGCATGGTCCTGCCAACCCAATGGCGGCGGTGTGGCGAAGTTGACACCGCTCAAAACTTTTGGCACCGCGTCGTCGCAAACTGAAAGCGGCACACGAATGCGCAAAGGAGGTCGGTTGAGATGGCTTACATCATTTGCGAGCCGTGCATCGGCACGAAGGACCGCGCGTGCGTGGAAGCCTGTCCTGTTGACTGCATCCATCCGCGTGAGGACGAAGACCAAGGCGAAGTGATGCTCTACATCAACCCGGATGAATGCATTGACTGCGGGGCGTGTGAACCTGTTTGCCCTGTCAATGCGATTTTCTTTGAAGACGATGTGCCCGACCAGTGGAAGCAGTTCATTGAGATGAACCGTGACTACTACACGCTGTCGCCCGAAGAGTTTGAAGCCAAGTATGGGCGCCGTCCGTAGTTCAATCGCCGCGACGCGTTCGCAGATAATACATCCATGAGGAGGGGCACAGTGTGAACCTGTGCCCCTTCGCTTTAAAGGTGCGGGAGCGACGATGCCCTTTCGCGACTTGCGGGACTACTTGCAAACGCTGGAACGGCAAGGGGAACTACGGCGCATCGGTGCGGAAGTGGATTGGTATTTGGAGATGACGGAAATCATTGACCGTGTGGTGAAGCGGGGCGGTCCAGCGCTGCTGTTTGAGCGGGTGAAGGGTTACGACATGCCTGTCGCTGCCAACTTGTTCGGGACATGGGAGCGGGTGAAGTTGGTTTTGGGCGGAGACCCCGACGACATCGCCCATGAGATCGCAGCGCTACTAAAACCTGAAATCCCTGCGACGCTGTGGGAAAAGGTCAAAGCGCTTCCGAAACTAGCACAACTGGCGAACTTTCCGCCCAAGTCAATGCGGACGGGTCCGTGCAAGGAAGTGGTTCTGCGGGGCGAGCGCGCCAACTTGTTGGATTTGCCCATCCCGCAATGTTGGCCGAAGGACGGCGGGCGCTACATCACGATGGGGTTGGTCTTCACCCGATCGCCCGAAGGCGGCAAAAACATGGGGATCTATCGGCTGCAGGTGTTTGATGAACGGACGCTGGGCTTTCACGCCCAAACCCACAAGGACGCCCGCCGCCACTTTGACCTTTGGGAAAAGCAGGGTAAAGACATGCCGTGCGCCGTCGCCATCGGGGGCGACCCCGTTTTGGTTTACTGTGCGACGGCACCACTGCCTGAGGATGTGGACGAACTGCTGTTGGCAGGCTTTTTGCGCAAGCAGCCCGTTGAGGTCGTCCCCTGCGAGACGGTGCCGTTGGAAGTGCCCGCCCACGCGGAAATCGTGATTGAAGGCTATGTCAAGGCAGGTGAGCGGCGGCGCGAAGGTCCCTTTGGCGACCACATGGGCGTTTACTCGCAGGAAGGCGACTACCCTGTCTTCCATGTCACTGCCATCACCCGCCGCCGCGACCCAATTTACTGGCACACGATTGTCGGCAAACCGTTGCAGGAGGATTACTGGCTAGGTAAGGCGACGGAACGGATTTTCCTGCCGCTCATTCGGCTGATGTTGCCAGAGGTCGTGGACATACATTTTCCGCCTGAGGGCGTTTTCCACAATTGGGCGATTGTGTCCATCCGTAAGCGTTACCCCGGTCACGCCCGCAAGGTCATGCACGCCCTTTGGGGCTTGGGACAAATGATGTTCACCAAATGCTTGGTCGTCGTGGACGACGATTGCGATGTGCACGAGATGAGCGAAGTCCTGTGGCGCATGTTCAACTTCATCGACCCTGGTCGCGATGTCGTCATCGTGGAAGGACCAGTGGACGATTTGAATTTCGCGGCACCACGGTGGCGCTACGGGACGAAAATGGGCATTGATGCGACCCGTAAGTGGGCAGAAGAAGGTTTTGAACGCCCATGGCCCGAGGAAGTGACGATGACGCCCGAAGTTAAGGCACACATAGATACACTGTGGAAACAGTTGGGGCTTTGAGGTTTTGCGGCTAAGCGGCGGCAAGTTAGGCGTGGGGAAAAATTTCCACATTGGCGCGGGGGATGACAAGGCGTTCGCCCGTAAGCAGTTCAACTTCCAGCACGCGCGTTTTTGTCTCGGTCTCAATTTCCTGCGGTTCTGGTGGCAATGCGGTGACCCGCCCCAATGCCCCAAAATACGGCGCCCGGATGATGCGGACGGGTGTGCCGATACGCAATTCACCCGCTTGCAACGGTTCGCGTTCAGGCTCTCGCACACTATCTAAGGTAACGATGTCGTGCGGGACGATGACTTCGGGGCGGATGACGCCCGCTCGGATTTGGGTCGCCCCGTTGACCGATGCCAGTTTCCCCGCTTGCGCCGCGAGCAACTCAAAAGTTTTGCGCGCCATCGGGACTTGCCCAAACCCTTCCGTGATGACCAGCGTGAAAGGTAAGGGTTCATGCCCTGTGATGGCGACGCCGATTTCGTAACCGAGCAACCGTTTGATGTCTGTGTCTAGGACGCTGCCGGCGATGACGGCGAAAGCGCCAACCTGCTGGGCGGCTTCCAGCAACCGCCAATGGGCGTGTTGACCGGCGACGAGAATTTTACCCCGATGTTCGTCGCTGACTTTACTCTCCGCCACGCACTCATCGGGTGCATCGGCGAGGAGGGCTAAGAGACCATGTCGTTCTCCGCCCAACCCGAAAATGCCTTGAACGAAAGTGCCCCGCGTTGCGACGACCGCGCCCTCTTCGGGCAACACTTCGGTGACGACGCCGCGCAAGTAAGCCGTTACTTCCACGGGTTGAGGTAAATGGCGGATACCGATGTTACCTGTCGTCGGCGAAACAAATTCAATGGTGCCCGTGATCGGCGCTGTCGCGCGCACCGTCAGCAGCCCCCAAAGGCTCTTGCGTTCAGCGAGGGCTTCACCCGCCTGCACGAAGTCACCGACTCGCTTGGTTAAAAAGCGGGGCACTTCTTTCGGTTCTATGCCCAATTGGTCAGCGACCCGCACGGTCGTGACTGGACCGGGCAATTCTGTGCGGGCGATCACCTGCTCTGGCGTCACGAAGTCCCCGACGGACACCAGCACCGACCCTTTTAACGGCAAGCGACGGACCTTGCGCACCACCGTGTCCGCGCTGATGGTCAAGCCCGGCGTGTAAGCGGTGCCCATCCTTCCTTCGCCCCGCAATCGTCCCAAATAGTTTTTTCAACGCCCCAAGACCTGTTTTTTTAAGGCTTCCGCCATCTCGTGGACATAGCGGTAGTAGTCTTTACGCTGCAACTTAGACGCTGCGGCTTCGTCCAGCAGGAAAGTGACACGGGGATGCAATTGCAAGGCGGAAGCAGGACACATGCTTGTCACGGGTCCTTCAATAGCCCTCGCGACCGCATCAGCCTTATTTTCGCCGGTTGCCAGCAGAATGATCTTGCGGGCTTCCAAAATCGTGCCGATGCCCATCGTAATGGCGTAGCGGGGGACATCCTCTATGCGGTCAAAAAAACGGGCATTGGCTTGAATGGTCTCAGGCGTCAGCGTTTTGACACGGGTGCGCGACGCCAACGACGAGCCTGGTTCGTTGAAAGCGATGTGCCCGTTGTGCCCGATGCCCAAGATTTGCAGGTCAATCCCGCCGACGGCTTTGATTTGCTCCTCGTACCATCGGCAGTGTTCAAAGGGGTCGGGGGTCAGTCCGTAAGGGATGAACGTGCGGGATTTATCAATGTTGATGTGGTTGAACAGGTGCTCGTCCATAAAGTAGCGGTAACTTGTGGGGTGGCGGGGGTCAATCGGATAGTATTCGTCCAAGTTGAAGGTCGTCACATGGGAAAAGTCCAAGCCCTCCTCTTTGTGTAGACGAATTAACTCGCGGTAGCAAGGGATAGGCGTGGAGCCGGTCGCTAAGCCCAGAACGGCGTTGGGTTTACGGCGAATAAGCGCCGCAATTTGAGAGGCTGCCTCCTTGCCTACGCTTTCCGCATCTGGGAGGATGATGACCTCCATAGCTATCAAGCCCCCTAGCGATGAAGGGATGCCCGGCGTAAAGCGCAGCGGGGTAACGCCTTTGCACTTTACGCCGGGGCACTTGCGTCAAGCAGTGGCCTTTGTTAATCGTGAACTTTCGTGATGATGCCGGCGCCGACAGTGCGCCCCCCCTCACGAATAGCGAAGCGCAAGCCCTCTTCCAGCGCTACAGGATAAATCAACTCCACATCAAATTCCACGTTGTCACCGGGCATCACCATCTGAATGTCAGGCGGCAGGGTAATCACACCTGTGACATCGGTCGTGCGGAAGTAAAACTGCGGGCGGTAACCAGAGGTGAACGGCGTATGGCGACCACCTTCTTCCTTGCTCAAGACATACACTTGGGCGCGGAACTTTGTGTGCGGTTTAATGGAGCCAGGTTTAGCGATCACATGCCCGCGCCGCACCTCTCGCTTGTCCACACCCCGCAATAGCAAGCCCACATTGTCGCCAGGCTGGGCTTCGTCCAACAGTTTGCGGAACATCTCCACCGAGGTCACGACCGTTCGGCGCGGTTCCGGAGAGAAGCCGACGATTTCCACTTCTTCGCCGGGGCGCAGGACGCCGCGTTCCACACGCCCTGTTACAACTGTCCCGCGTCCAGGAATGCTGAAAACATCTTCCACCGGCATCAGGAACGGTTGGTCGGCAGGGCGCTGAGGGAGGGGGACATATTCGTCTACCGCTTCAACCAGTTGCCAAATAGCGCCGCACCATTGGCAATCGCGTTGTCCGCAGCCGCATTCCAAAACCTTGAGCGCGCTGCCGCGAATGACAGGCACTTCGTCGCCGGGGAACTCGTATTTGCTGAGCAATTCCCGCACTTCCAGTTCCACAAGGTCAATCAGTTCAGGGTCATCCATCATGTCCGTCTTGTTGATGAAGACGACGATTGCCGGAACGCCGACTTGCCGCGCCAATAGAACGTGTTCGCGGGTCTGGGGCATCGGACCGTCCGGAGCGCTGACGACTAAGATCGCCCCATCCATTTGAGCGGCGCCGGTGATCATGTTTTTGATGTAGTCGGCGTGACCGGGGCAGTCAATGTGGGCGTAGTGTCGTTTGGGCGACTCAAATTCCACATGGGCGATGTTGATCGTTACGCCCCGCGCCTTCTCTTCTGGCGCCTTGTCAATGTCCTCATAGCGCAGGTGCTGTGCTAAAGGGCGCCCTGTATTGGGGTCAGTGTGTTTAGAGAGCACCAAAGTGATGGCGCTGGTGAGCGTTGTTTTTCCGTGGTCAACGTGCCCGATCGTGCCGATGTTGACGTGGGGTTTTACCCGCTCAAATTTCGTCTTCGCCATACCGACTCACTCCTCCTTGCTAAGATGAATTGCCGTTCCAAAACACTGTGCCACGCCGACAAACTTTGTGGGCGGCGAGTGGCATTATAACGAGGCGCATCTCAAGCGTCAAGGTCTACCTAAATCCCGGCGGTTGGCAGCGTTATCCTTTGGTGAATTGGAGGTGGCAGTGATGGAGCAACCGTTGCCTTACTACCGGCTTTGTTTCGTGTGCGGTGAACCCCGCTTAGGGCGGTTGGGGGTGCGTTTCAGAGCCGCCGAGGACGGCATCGTCCGCGCCACCTTCACGCCAACCGAAAAGCATGTCGGTTACCCCGATACCGTTCACGGCGGTATCTTAGCGGCTTTGTTGGACGAAGCGATGGTGTGGGCGGTCTACGCCGTCTCAAAACAACTTGCCGTCTCCGGCGAATTAACCGTCCGCTACAATAAGCCGCTTAGCCCTGGCACAACCGTCAATATCATCGGTTGGGTCGTGCGGCAGCGCCGCAATGTCTGGGAAGTCGCCAGCGAAATCAACGACGGCAATATCGTTTACGCCCGCGCGTGGGGGCGACTCGTTCCTGCCCCAGAAGAGACCAGCGCCCAGTGGCAAAGCGTGCTACAGACCAAATCCAACCGCGCTAACCCAGTCCAGTAATTAAGCGTAACTTTGCTCAACGCCATGTGTCCAAACAATTGACGGTGCTTTTACTGTTTGGAGGTGTCCTTGCGTGGCTTGCGGCTGGGCTCGCCGCCACATGGTATGTGCCGATTGGTTGACAGACGAAGAGTTGCGCCGATTGCACGGGCACTTGCGCCAATGCCCTGCTTGCGCTCACCGCTGGCAGCAATGGGAAAAATTGCGCTCGGCACTGGCACATCTCCCCGCCGTCACCCCACCGCCTTCGGCAAAGGCAGGGTTGTTGGCAGATCTGCGAGCCCTCCCGCGTTACACCGTCGCCGAGTGGGATTGTGCAACGGCGCGGCGCGCCCTTTGGCAGTGGCTGGACGGTGACCTCAGCACAGTGGACCGTTACAGTTTTATCGCCCATGTAGCGGAATGTGATGCCTGTCAATCCGTTTTGTGGGCTTCGGGACGCACATTGGCGTTGTTAGCCCAACTGCCTCCTGTCCATGCCCCTGCCGAAGACCGCGAAGCCCTCAAATGGCGACTCCGCGCTACAGTCTCCCGACCGGCGTGGACGCTCTGGCGTTACCTCATTCCGGCTGCCGCTGCGTTGGCATTGGGGCTGGGAGGGCTTTGGTTACGCGCAACGCTGCAACCCGGTTCACCGAGGGCAAGGACAATCGTCCGCGCACCAACTTTGCACCAGACACAACCACCGCCCCACACGGTCAAACCGACACTGCCGAGAGGCAATACCACCCAACCGGGGACATTGCGTCAGCGACCGCACCCGGTTGCACCGCGTCCGCTCCGCACGATGTTGGCGACTCGTCCAACGCCTCCCCAGCCGGCAATCGCACCCCGGCGATTACGACGAGCAGCGGGCAAACAGCCACCATGGCGGATTGTAGTTGCCGCTCCGAAAGCAGAGACGCAACCGTCCGACCGCATCGCAACATCCCTGCCGCAGCCTGAAGGGGCGTTCCGACCTACCGAGGCGACGCATTTGGAACCGTCTCCACAAACCCCGCAAAATCAAACGCCGTCTGCGACGCCACCACCTTCTTCCCAAGTGGAGCGCCCAGTTCTGACCGTGCCACCGATTTCCTCAACCGACACGATGTCACAGTTGGTAACAGCGGTTCCACAAGTGGCTGCCCCGCAGACATCGCCTCACCTCGCCACCCCCGCAGCGCCTCAACGGCAACTGACGGTTTTGCCGGCAGTGACCATCCAACGGGATATCCCATTGGCGCCGCCGCGGGTGCGGTTGAGCGCTCTACCGCCCTCCCAACGGCTTTACCAGCGCTCGGGCGTGGCGTTTTTGAAAGTTGACGACGACAAGCGCCCGTCGGTGCCGCCTGAGAACCCCGTTTTGTCGTCCACAATGTCTATTCCGATGGCAGCCGAACGATACCGCAGTCGCACGGCGGTCGTGCCCCTGACAGGGTTGGGCGTTTCTTGGTGATGCGTGATACAATAGTGGGCAGGACTGAATGGAGGAGGTGACGGACTGCCATGCCTATGACAAGGCTACTTGTCATCGCCATCGTCGCCGCGACAATGGCAGCCGTCCCTTCCTGGTGCACTGACCAAGAAAAAACACCCCACGACTTGACGGCACGACCGACAGCCGATTTAAGTGCTCAAAGCGTTTCTGTATCGTTACCTTTTGCCCGGTCGCTGTCTTTAAGCCTGTTTCGTGACTACGCGCCGCCGCCGCGTCAATCGTTACAACAGCCCAAGTCGCAGGTGGGTTGGATGTTGGTGGGTGGGGGCGCCCGATTGTCCCTCGGCGAATTTCACATACAGTCCACCGTGCTGCAGAGCGGTGCTGTGATACCCACTACATTTCCCTCTGCTGGCACGCCCCAAGATGCGCTGACACCACTGCTGCGCTCCGCGCCCGCCAATCGGTTACGGTCGCCGTCAGCGTTCCAGACCGATAGCGTCGCGTCGCTGGTCCTCTGGCAAGGGGCGTTTCGCCACCAGAGTGTGGGCTACCAAAGCCACGACGGGCGCTTTCGGGCGACCTTACACTACGCCGAGGCTGACCCTAACTTTCGCCCTGCGTCGCCCGATTTTGCTCAGAAACTTGCCGCCGAAACTGGGTTGCAAATGCCGTTGAACGCTGTCGCAGGGGTGACGGCGCGTCAAGCTGAAGTGGAATGGAAACCGAACAAAGAAACCAATGTCCGCGCCTTTGCGAACACGACGACGGGACAGCGCGGCGGCGTCGTGGAGACCCGCGCTGTGAGTCTGGGGAACGCTCGTTGGACGCTGCGTTGGGACCGCGTGCGCGCCGATAACGCGGAAAAATTGCCGGCACCAGCCGGAGCAGCCCAGCAACAAATCGTTAGCCGCGCCCTCACCGAAAACAACAACGCAACACCCGTGCAACTGGGCAATTGGCAACTGTGGCGGGTTTTAGACCGCCAGCGCTTCCAAGCCAGTTACACCAACAAGGGTGTCACCGCCCAGATGGAGCGGTTGGACATCCAAGGCACCGGCGGCAATATCCGACAGCGCAGTTTCGGGGTTGATCTCGGCGGTGGACGGCTCATCTGGCAGCGGCAAAACGACGCTATCGCTCGCGGCACCAACCCCGAAGCGTTGAAGGCGTTAGGGCTGGCTGCGTTCATCCCACGCATCGGTTGGCAATCCAGCCGTGAGTTATTGGCGCTGCAGTTTTCGCCCAAAGATGCGTTCCGCAGGGAAGAGTTCCGACTGAGCAACGGAACGACAGACATCGTCCGCAACACAACAGCCTTGAGCCTGTTAAGTGGACGGCTGACCTTCCGCGAGCGCACAGAGAACACCGCCCAGGTGGACCCCAATTTCCTGAAAGCCGTCGGTTTGGAGAAAGATTTGCCCAAAATCGGTTGGTCATATCGCGACCGCGAGTTACGGTGGCAACTCAGCCCCAAAGACCAGTTAGCCTTAACCCGTTACCGATACCAGAACAACCAAACGGTGTTGGAGCGGGAAGGCACACAATTGAGCGTCCTTGGAGGGCGTTTGCAGTGGGAAGAGCGCCGCGAGCGGTTATCCGAGGGCGTCAATGAGCAATTCCTCAAAGCCATCGGCTGGGAACAGGTGAAAACGCGGTTGGGTTGGACATCCATGTGGCAGCAACTCACTTGGCAAATCACGCCCAAAGACCGTTTGTTGTTCAACCGCACGCGCCATGAGCGCGCCGGCACAGCGTTGGAACGAACGACATACGCCCTTCATCTCGCCGACGGTAAAGTCGCATGGGAACGCACGCAGGATGAAGCCACGCCCTCGCTAAGCACCGAGCAACTTAAAGCGCTGGGGTTGACCGATATAGCAAACCGCATCGGTTGGCGTGAAACGCGCGATCGGTTCGCCTTTCATCTGTCACCGACTTTAACGCTGACCCACACCCGCAGCGACGCTGACGCCTTACCTGACGCCCCTCAACCCTACCAACAGCGCACCGCGCATGAAACCGTGCTGACCTTCAAACCAGCCGGCAAAAGCAATCTACCTCCTACGACCCTCGCCTTTGGCGGATGGACCTTGTTGCCCAAAGGGCAGGGTGCACAACCGGTGACGGAGCGCCATCTGCGCTGGGATACTGCCCAGACTTTGCCGTTGCTGGGCGGGTTAAACTTCGTGTTGCAACGGCACTTCAGTGAGACCCAGCAGGGCGGTGTGGAACGCGATTACCGCTATGCTCGCACTGTCATCCAGACACCGGAAAAAGCCCCCTTGCACCTTTTTGTAGAACGGGTCACGAAGGAAGAAACAAACCAACCCCGTAAAGAGACCCTCAACGCGCGGCTTGGCTGGCGCTTTTCTGATGCGTGGCGCTTGACCTCGCAACTGACCAAAGTGCCGCAGGGTAACGGCAGTGTAGAGACCCGCCAACACGCTCTCGTCTACCAACCCCGCTCTGATTTCTCTATCACAGCGCAGTTGACCACGACCGAACAACCCTTGTCCGAACACACCCAAACCGAAGTGACGGTAAAAACAGGTGGCGCTAAGCGTCCCGCGCATTTGTGGCAGTTATCCCGCTTCACCATCAATCAACCGACGGCACCTGATGTGCAAGGGTGGCGGTTAGTGTGGCAATGGCAAGTGCCCAACCGTTTGTGCTTGACCGCGCAGTGGGCGCGCCTCCAACGCAGCGACGACCGCGACGGTGGCGAAGAGAAGGTCGTGTTGGAACTGCCCAGTAACGATCAAAACGGGCTGAACTGGCGCATCGGCTATTGGCGTCTCAGCCTGTTAGACCCCACGCAGCGACAGCAAACGGCACAACAGTTAGCCCAAGCAGCGCAAGCGACCTCTCAACCCGTCGTTCAAGCCGGCACCCCTCCTGCCTCCATCATCACGCCTCAAGCTGACCTTTACCGCACCGTCTGGGTCGTTGTGGCGAAAGGGAGCGAATGGCATTTGGGCGCACAGGTCGGTCAAGCGGTCGGCGGTGAAAAAGGAGCCAGCGACCACCGCTTCTATTTTGAACTGCCAGCGACCAAGACCCGCCCGTTGGCGCTGCGACTGGGCTATTGGAAGTTGGAACGGTGGGACGGCAGCGATGAGGCGGTGCCTGTCTGGCGTGCCGTCGTGCCGTTGGGCAAAGGCAAATTGGTGTGGGGGGGCGCAACCTTCCGCGACCAAGCCGGCGAATTGCCCATGCGCGAATTTGCATTGACCTTGCCGTTGGACCGCCATGGCTCCCAATTGGTCGTTGCCAATCAAACCAACATGCCGCCTGATTGGGCGAGCCAACAGGCTTACCAGTCTGACTGGATGCGGGCACCAGGAGGCTTGGCGTTAGCGCCCCAAATCACTTTAGTGCGCCAACAGTTAGCGCCTTACAAGACCCACCGCGCCACTCTGACCTTGCGGCTGTCGCCGCAGTTGCGTTTGGTCGGTGATTGGCAAGAGCAAATCGGCGTGCCCAATCTCCCCATTACGCATGATTGGCGGTTCGCCTTGGAAATCACGCCGGCAAAAACATCTCAATGGCGGTTAGAGTGGGCGCGTTTGCGCGACGAAACGGCGACGCGCACGGCGTCAACGACGCTGCTGGGCTTGAGTTACTCCCACCGCATTAGCGATGCTCAGTTCATCACTTTTAGCCTCCGTTGGTTGGACAACCCAACCCTTGTGCGCCCCCATTTCGTCAACGATCGCTGGTTAGCCAGCCTCAGCCTAAGCCAACGCTGGTAAAGCCCCAGATCGTTGGCGACGCCCTCTTTACGCACGGCGACGGGCTGCCGATATTCCCTGTGACGGCTCTGTAGGGGGTTCGCTGCCATGCGCGATAACGCCCGTCGTCGTGGCATGACGCTGATCTTCGTGGCTGCTACTCTCTTCGTGCTGCTGATAGTTGCGGCGTGGGTGATTGATTGGGGATTTTTGACCTTCACAAAGCATCAACTGCAAAACTTCGTAGACGCAGCGGCACTGGCAGGGGCACAAGACTTGCCGAACCTTGCCCAAGCCCGTCAAAGTGCCCTCACAGCCTACGCCCGTAACTATGCCGATAACTTCAATCTCCCCACACCCCCGACGCCTCAGCCGATCGTTTGCACGGACCCCGTGTCGCCGACGACGCTTTGCTACCGCATCGGTGCCGACGAAGTGCAAGTGACGACCCCTTACGCGCCTGACAACGCTGCCCCCTCGCCCAACCGCATTCATGTTCGTGCCTGCCGGCAAGTGCGGCTCTATTTTGCACCGCTTCTCGGAACCGTTGCGCGCCGCGTTTGCGCGGAATCAACAGCGCGCAAAAGCGGGTCAGTTTTCCCGCGCGGGGTCATCATTTTGGACAACGGTGGAGGACGCGCCTTGCAGTTGCAGGGTAACGCCGCTCTTACAGTTGCCAACGGCAGCGTGCATGTGAACTCTTCCGCACCCGACGCACTTTTCGCGCAAGGCAACGCTGTTTTGACCGCTCAACAAATTCAAGTAACCGGCAATTACCGTCGTGAAGGCAATGCCATGCTGGTTCCAACGCCTGCAGTCGGGCAGTCGCCAACGCCTGACCCGTTATCGTCGTTGCAGCCGCCGAACCCTAGCAGCCTACCTGTTTTCACGGGCAGAACCATCAACGGCATAGCAACCCTTTCGCCCGGCATTTACACTGGACCGATTCGTCTGGAAGGTAACGCCTTTGTCACATTGCAGCCTGGCGTTTACATCTTACGCAGCGGATTGTTAGTTTCCGGCAACGCTCAGTTGGTTGGTAGTGGCGTGACACTTTTCAACGAGAGCGGGCAGATTGAGGTGCAAGGTAACGGTGCGTTACAGTTATCGCCGCCGACCGACGGACCTTTCGCTGGCATCACCGTTTTCCAACCGGCAACGAACATTAGCCCGTTGTGGCTGTCTGGTAACGCCAGCTTTCAACTGCAAGGCGCTGTCTATTTACCGCGAGGTGTCGTTCACTTAGAGGGCAGCGGGATGTTTCAACAGAGTATGGTCGTGGCGTGGCGTATGGAACTGTCCGGCAACGCTGTTGTCGCCCTGACCGCCCAAGAACCGCCCGCCGCTGACAGCGGTGCGCAAGGGTTGGCGCTGGAAAACTGATGACGGTGCTCCGCACTGCCTGTTTAGGTGAGCGCTGTCCTTCCCACTCATCAACCGCGTTGATGCGTCAAAATGATGGTGGCGGTGGCAAGGGGAGTGGTTCAAAAATCCCGCCTGTGGGGGTGTCGCCGTCATGCGCTTGCTAAGCGTTTGCGCTGCCGCTGTCTTGACGACCTCGTTGGCGCTTGCCGACCATGACCGCAATCGGTGCGTCGTCATTGTCACGCCCTCTGTTGTTCGCCCTCTCGTCGGCTCTGCGGTATTTTGGGGCGGTTTTCCCGCTGTCACGGCGCCCGTTATCGGAGGCACTTTCGTGACGACACCCCTTTTGGTGACGCCGGCACCGTTCTTCTGCGTCCAATTCGCAACGGGCAATCTGTCGCTCCTTTGGTGCGAACCACTGCAAACGGGCGTTGTTATCATCGGGCAACCGTTCCGCTTTCCGTCGCGCATGTTCATAGACCGCACGGCGCCTTTCGCTGACCGCGCGACGGCTTTCGGGCGTGCAGGCACAACGCTGGTCGGTCCGGGGACGGCGATAGACCAAACGACGCCCCTTTCCGATCGCGCAACTGCCTTCAACCGGGCGGGGACGACGATTGTGGTGGACCCTGTTGTTACCTTCGGAACACCGCAAGTATGGCAGAACCCGCTTCTACAGCCTGGCGTGCAGGTTTTTCAACTGCGACATCGGTCAGCGGACGAGGTCGCACAAATACTGAACCGCTCTGGTATTCTCCCTGACGGGCAATTTGTCGGGATGGGTGACATCCTCATTGCGTCCGCACCCAGTTTGGCAACCAGCGGTGTCCAACAATCGCGGTTGCGCGACCTCATCGCCACATTGGACAAGCCAACCGCTGCACCGTCGCAATCACAATCTCCGCTGTCCGCCATCACTTTCCGCGTTGAAGTGTTTCGTGCCCACGCGACCGCTTGCGCCGCGCAGGAACAGTTGCCGAGAGACCGACTGACGCTCCTACAAACTTTAGGCTACCCGTGCGCCCATCGGGTCGTAGAGACCCAATGGCGCCCTGCCGTTCAAGACACCCTCACGGTGAAAACCGACAGCGTGGAAGTGACATTGCGGTCACGCTCCGATACTGCAGGCATCGTCCTTACGCTAAATGGCAAGTTAGGTGACCGACGCGTTCAACAAGAGGGGAAAACACCTATCGGCAAGCAACCCATCGCTTTGATCGCCCCGACCAGCGACGGCAAAGATACCGTGATCGTCCTGTTGACGCCTCAACCGTAACAACCACAACAACCACTACAGACCGGTTCCACACCGATAGCAGAATTTCGCTGTCGCGCGGTTCAACGCGCCGCAGTGTGAACACAGTTTTCTCGCCAGATCTGTAGCGGCAGGCGTCGGGAGGCGGCTGCGAAACAAGAGACGCGTTTGCCCTACAGTGATCACATCGCCGTCTTCCAACCGCCGGCGCTGCACGGGGACATCGTTGACCGCAATGTGCCCGCCGTTTTCAGGGGCGATCACATAGCCGACGCCGTCCCACCGCAAAACAGCGTGGCGCATTTGCACCTGACGGTCATAGTAGAGGGCGACATCGCACCGTTCGTCACGCCCGATCCATATCATCGGTTTGTCCACGACAAATTCGCGCCCTTCCATGCGCCCTGACGACACCACTTTCAAAATGGCAGGTGCGAACCACTGTTCAGCGAGGGCGCCGAACAGCCCAATTAACGCGCCCATCGTGGTCAACCCGATCAGGCGGCTTCCCCAGCCCGGCTCCGCCAAACCCAAAGTTAAAGTAGCGCCCAACAAAGGGGCAATGGTATCAAACAAAATACCACCGATGCATCCGCCCAGAGCACCACCGAAACCGGCGTGATAAGCACCCCGCCATGACCGTCGGACAGCACCCAACGCGAAACCGATAACAGCGCCGACCAAGGTCCATGTGATGCTACGGGCAACAATCAGCCAAAGCCGTTGAGCGAGGCTACCTTCCGGAGCGCCCAGCACCAACGCGGCGAAAGCGTTAAACACCCACCCTCCCACGGCGAAGGCTAACGCACCTCCCAACATCCCCAGAACCCCTGCGAGGAGGGCATCGCGCCCTGCTTTCTTGCGCCCTCCCCAGAACCATTCGTCCAGACCGACAATGGCGACACCGATCAATGCCCCCACAAGCGCCCATAACGGGACAGGCGGTTGACCCTCAGACGCATGGAACAACTCTTGCACCGATGTGACATCGGTAGTGAAGGGTTCTACGATCACCCACGCCGTAAACCCACCGATAGCACCGAACACAGCGCGCGCCAAAGCGCGACCGGATAGGCGCTGCATCGTTCCCTCACTCCGACGGGCGAATGTGGACAGTGCAACACACCCCGTCGTGCCCCAACTGGATTGTCATCCCATCCTTTAACACGGTTTCCCCTGCCCGTTTACCGTTGACGAAGACGGGTGCGTCTAAGCTTAACGGCACCAGCACCCAGCGGTTATGCCAGCGTTCTATCCGCGCGTGGTGGGGCGCCGTTCGCCCCGCTCCCGGCAGCCGCGCGTCCAGCACGATGTCGCATTGCGGGTCACTGCCCAACACCAGCGTCGGTCGGTCCAGCGGGGCATATAAAGCCCGCCCATCTGTATCCGTGAACATCAGGTAGTCACCCGTTTGAGGGGGCTCAGGTAGCAAAGCTATCGGACCTGTCAGCGACGGCACTGCCTCAGGATTAGGTTCTCCCGCCTCCTTGCGCCGACGGAGCCAGTTCAACATGCTCATACTCCCCTGTCAACCTCCCTAAGCGTTCACCCTGAAAGTCAACCGCAGCAAACCGAGTTCCAAAACATCGCCGTCAGACAACGCCCGGGGCTGATTGGGCGGCAGCGGTTGCCCGTTGACTTTCGTTCCGTTGGTGCTCCCTAAATCTTCCACAAAAAATTGGTCACCTTGACGAAAGATGCGACAGTGGCGGCGCGACACACCCGCCTCGTAGCCTCCATGCGGGGTCAAATCCACATCAGGGTAAACGCGACTCACTGGATCGGCGCGCCCGATCAACGCTTCCCCCTTGCTCAAATCCAACGGTAACTCGGCGTTTGAATCAGCGATAACAAGCGTTGCCACCGGCACAGCCGGTGCGGGCGCCCCAGGCGCAGCGCCAACAGCCTCGGGGGGCGGCACACTGGCAGCAGTGAGGGTTCCCCCACAGTTTTCACAGAATCGGGCGTCCGCGGGGTTCTCATGGTGGCATGTGGGGCATTGAACAGTTCCCCCTCCAGCAGGTGCAGAAGGCGGGGGGATTGAGGGTCGTTGGTCAACAGTCCCTTGTCCAGCGGTCCCTGCGCCCTGCTGAGACGCAGGCGCTTCCGCCAATGACGCCCCACATTCATCACAAAACAGTGCGCCGTCCAAGTTTTCTGTACCGCAGTGCGGGCACTTTACCGCCATTGCCCATCCCTCCTTGAGCGAACTGTGCACCATCACAAAGATTGGCGCAAAGTTTTCTCGGTGGACAATGTCGGTCTGGCGCTGAGCCGTTGGACGACCCATTTTGCCCAAGCCGCTAACGCCGTCAACGCCCCGCACAACGCCACGACGGAGGGACCAGCGGGTAAGTCGTAGTGAAACGAGAGCCACAACCCTCCAACCGCCGCCAACACTGCGGTGACAGCAGCCAGCGTGAACGCCTGCCGCCATCGGCGCGCCCAGAGCAGCCCTGCGATCGGCGGCAACACCAAGAAGGCAAACACAACTAAAGCACCGATGGCGCGAATACATGCTCCAACTAACACACCCAAACTCAAGTAAAACAGCAAGTTAGTCACTCGTTCCCGCACACCGACAGCGTGGGAAAAGGCAGGGTCTACTGTGACTGCGACGAACGCATGGTAACCGACCAAATGTAACGCCAAGACAGCAAAGCAAGCGCCCGCCAACAACTCCATATCGCCGTGCCCTACTGCCAGCAAATCGCCGAAGAGCAGGCTAACCATGTGGGCTTCGCCGACAGGGCTTCGGGCGACGAACAACAGGGCAAGGGCTGACGCCAACGCGTAGACGGCGCCCAACAGACTTTCGCGGGACACTTGCCGCTCCTGCGGTGGCAACAGGGCAAACCCCAAAACGCCCGCTAACACCGTTAAACTGCCCCATACCAGTGGCGACTGTTCCAACAGAAGCGCTAGCCCGACCCCTGCTGCGCCCAGTTGCGCCAGCGCGGCACCGACGAACACGATGCGTCGCAGCACGACATAAACACCCAAGTAGGAGAGGGATAACCCCGCCACAACTGCCGCCGCCAACGCATGGCGCAAAAAGTCGTGCCGCAGCAGTTCCATCACTGTTGTCCCGCCCCCATCAACACGATGCGGTAACCGTTGACCTCGTGGACGACGATGGGCGCTTGGTAGGTGGCGCTCAGCCGCCGCTCGGTGAGCAGTTCAGGGGCAGGACCTGCGATGACCTGCCCCTCGCGGAACAACGCCAAATGGGTCGCTGCGTTCGCCGCTAAACTCAGTAGGTGCGTCACTAACACGACCGTGACACCTCGTTCCGCGTGGATGCGGCGCAACAGCGCCATGATGGCGTGTTCTGTCGGTAGGTCCAGCCCGTTAGTCGGTTCGTCCAAGAGCAAGACATCAGGTTCGGTCGCTAAAGCACGGGCAATCAGCACCCGCTGCTTTTGGCCACCGGAAAGGTCGCGGTAAGGCAGTGGGGCTAACGCAGCGATGCCGACTTGTTCCATCACTTGCAGGGCTTTTTGGCGGTCAGTGACGGTAAAACGATGCAGGAAACCACCTTTACGGATGCGCCCCATCAGCACGATGTCCAACGCAGTCAACGGCAACAAATCGTCTAACGCTTCCCGTTGAGGAACATAGCCGATGCGCACCGGTTGATGCCAAACGATTTGCCCACTTTGCGGTCGGAGCAACCTTAGCAGCGCCCGCACCAGCGTCGTCTTGCCCGACCCGTTTGGACCGACGAACCCCCAAAACTCACCTTGTCCCAATCGCATCGTCACTTCCCGCAACACGACTTTGCGCCCGTAACCCAGCGTCACCGATTGCAGGCTGACCAACGCCTTGCCCATCGTCGTTGCTCCTTTCCGTTATGGGTCAGACACCCCTTCTCAAACTCTTTGCGGCTCATCGGGATGCGCTTAAGCCGCTGCGCCAACTCCGCCATCGCAAAATGCCTCCGTCGCCGAAACGGCGCAAATTGTAGGCGCCTTTAGCCGACGCTTTTTGCAGCGAAAGCGTCCGGCATCAATTTTGCGCCCGTTCGTTAGGACACAGCGCACCCCGCTTCACTTCACGGTTTGAATGGCACCGACCAACTTGGTCAAAATGCGCCGCAGCAATTTGGGGTAAGTTTCGGTTTCGGGTTCGCCGCCGATGGTGGGGCACACTTCCACGACCTTCGCTCCCGTCCGTTGCGCGACCATGTTGGGGATGCGGTTCTCATAGAACGGTTCTTTAAGGATGACCTTGACCCTTTCCTGTCGCATGCGGACAATCAAATCGGCAAGATGCGACGCAGATGGCGGAATGCCCGGCTTGGGTTCAAGGTAGCCGATGATGCGAAAACCGTAGCGGTTGGCGAGGTAACTCCAAGTCGTGTGGTAAGCGACGAACTTCTCACCCCGCAGCGGCGCCGCCAACTTTTGCGTCTCGTCCAGCAACTCATCCATCGCCCGTTCCAACCGCTTCAAATTGCGTTCGTAAATCGCCGCCCCGTTAGGGTCAAGACGCTGCAAGCCTTCGGCAATGTTGCGGGCGATGATTTTCATGTTTTCGGGGTCCAGCCAATAGTGCGGGTTACCGAAGATGTGGACTTCCCCTTGTTCGCGGGTGACCCGACTTTGGGGCACTTCCAGCAACGGAACGCCGACGGAAGCATCTACATAGCCGACGCCACCCCGGCGCACCCTCGGGTTACGGGCTTCGTCAATGAGCGGAGGCAACCATGCTTCCTCGTAGTCCAAGCCGATGCGCACTAACAAGTCGGCGCGGTTGAGGTGGACGATGAAAGACGGGCGGGGCTGAACCGTGTGGGGGTTTTGCAGCGGGTGCATCAACGCCACCACTTCCACACGGTCACCGCCGATTTGTTCCGCCGCCCATTTCAAATCGTTGGTCGTCGCCACGACGCGGAGTTTGCGCGCCGCCGTCGGCGCAACGCTTAGCATCAGCGTAACAACCAACAGCAGCCATCCGAGACACTGACGCACTGTCCGTCCCTCCTTTTGCCAGCGATGGATACCTTACACTGTGACAGGCGCTGCTACGCATGCTGTAGTAGGTGCGTCACGGTAAAGTGGGACAGGCTGCGTCCTTACAGTTGAGTGGTGGGCAATAGCCTGCCTTCAAAAGCGCAATAACATGCGCCCTGACATCGCGTTGGGCGACACAATTGGGAAGTCCGTTTACCCTTTCGCGAGCGGGTGATGACGATGGGATTAATTTGCCTGCTGTTGTTGACGGTGACAGCAGCACAAGCCCAAGTGCAAGCACCCCATTCGGTGCCTCGCTGGGGCATGTGGGAAGCGGTGTTAAAAAGCCGGCGTCATTACCTCAACCCGTTTACGGAAGTGACCGTCACAGCGACTTTCTTTGCGCCGTCGGGCAACCGCTTCACAGTGGGCGGGTTTTACGATGGCGACAATGTGTGGCGGGTGCGATTTATGCCGGACGAAGTGGGCAGATGGCGCTGGATCATTCGCGCTGAACCGCCTGATGAAAACATGTCCGCCAGCGGTAACTTTGTTTGCACACCGTCCCGCCTGCACGGACCGTTGCGGGTGAACCCGCAAAATCCGCTGTGGTTCACCTTTGCGGATGGCACGCCCGTCTATTTGCTGGCTTTTCACCTGTGGAACTTGGATGCGCTGGCTGAACCGACGCTGGCAAAAACGCTGGATTTTCTGCAGGCGCAGGGTTTTAACGCCATCGTCGGTCCGCACCTGTTTCCCGAACGAACAGCGTGGGCGCAAAAAGCGGATGGGCGCCCTGATTTTGAGCGGTTCAATTTAACCGTGTGGCGCGGGTTAGACCGCGCCTTACAGTTGGCGGCGCAACGGCAAATGGTCGTCATCCCCTTCAGCATCGTCGGGGGCACTAACGGTTTGCCCAAAGCGCCCGCCGACGCGTTGGATTTGCTGTTGCGCTATTGGGTCGCCCGATGGCAAGGCTTTTGGAACGCCACTTTTCAACCGACAAGCGAATGGGAAGAGGGCTACAGTCTCGACGAAATTTTGCGCATCGGTGACCGCTTACATCAGTTGACACATGGGCGTTTTCTCATCAGCGTCCACAGTTTACGCGCTAACGCCGAGGCAGTGCAAAAAGCCGCGTGGTTCGGTTACCACACGGTTCAGGACAAACTGAACGACCACAACTTCGGCAAGTATGTGTGGCTGGCGGAGTTGTTCGGGCGTATCCCTAAGCCCATTTTGGCGCACGAGTGCCTTTGGGAAGGCAACTTTTACCAGCGGGAAGCGGGGTTGGATGTGGACAACTTGCGCAAAGCCGCATGGGTCATCGCCCTCAGTGGCGGGCAAATTAACTATGCCGATGAGGTGGTGCCGCCCCGTCGGTGGCAGCGCCTCGGGGATGTCGGTACCACTTTCAGCGAGTTGGGCACAGCGATGTCACCGCAAGGGTTGTTGTACCCCGCTTTGACGCATCTGGCGCGGTTTTTTCGGGCGTTGCCCTTTTGGCGCATGACGCCTCATCCCGAACTGACAAGCACAAAAGTGTGCTTGGCAGAAGTCGGCGCCCTTTACGCGGTGTTTGTGCCCGACGGTCAAGCGGTGCGCGTCACTTTACCTGTCCGCCAATTTGTCGCCCGTTGGTTTAACCCCCGCACGGGCAAATGGCACGCGCTACAACAAACCGTCAGCGGACCGTTAGCGGAGTTAACGCCTCCCGATGTGCGAGATTGGGTGTTGCTGATCAAATCCGCTAACCGGGCTCATTAACCCATGGGCTCTACGAGAGGCGCAGGCGTTGGAGCCAATACAACACTTCGTCGGCGATGTCGCTGATCTCTTCAGTGCGGGTCGCCCGCAGCAAACTGCGTTCCAACAACTCCAGCACAAATTGCGTGCGCACGAAGTGCCAATGGTCGCCGATATCCGCCAGCGTTTGCAGCTGCTCGCCCAACTCGCCGCTTTCCAGTAACCGTTGCAAGTGGCGAAGTTTTTGCTCCATTGCTTGCAGTTGCCGTAGGATGTTTTTCTTGCGCCGTTCAGACATCACGGGCGTTCACCTGCGTTGCGTCGGCGTTCGTCGGCTTGGCGGACGGTCAACGCGACGATGCGCCCGCCGCCTTTGAGCCACCAAAAGCGCAACCGTTGCCAACCTGTTTCCGCCACACTGAAACGAAGGGGCAGACGATAGCGCTGTGCTATGCCCAATTGCCATCGCCCGATTGTGCGGTCGCCCCATCGCATCACCAATTCGCCGCCGCCGTCCAATTCCAGGTGCCCCAGAAAAGTGCCGACGGGCAAATGCCACGCGACTTGGGTCGTCGGGCGTTCTGGGGCATCCCGCAAATGGTCAAGGGCAAAACGCGTCGGCGCCGTGTTGGCATCGGGCAGCGCAAAGCGCAAAGTCAAGCCGTCCCGCACACTGTCGCCGATGGCGGTTTGCACACCGTTGACGAACGCCTGCCAACTTTCACCCTTTGCCCGCTTCATCGCAGCGCTCAAAAAAGCGCTCCCCACCAACCGCTCCAAGTAAAGGCAAACACCCAAGAAGGTCGGCATGCGCGGCGCCTCGTCATCGTTGCGCAACAGCCATTGTTGCCCCGCCACGATTTCGGGCACCACCGTTGACCGCAAGTAAACGGTGATACCTTGCGCGATGTCGTCAGGCAGCGGTTGCGTTTGCTGCCCGTCCCACAGCCAAAGGGCAAACAACCGTTCGCCCAAAAATCCGCCTGCATAAGGTTCGTGCAAGCCGTCAAAGGCACCGAAAGCGGGGATGGCATGATGCCCTGCTTCGTGCGCCATTTTGAGCCACCAACCCCAGCGGTCGTTCGGGAGCGTTCCGTAAAACAGCGTGTTGCCCGTTATCGTCTTGGCGCTGCCGTCGCCGTGAGGAAATAGCCACACACAGACGGGCAATGAGACGGGTGTTTGAAACTGCGAGGCGAAAGCGTGTAACGCCGCCGTGAACACGACGGGCGCACCGTGCAAATGGTCGGGCAAATGTTCGGTCGGCATGAGCCAACGCACCCATTGACGGGCGACGGGACCGCCGTCCCCTTCGCCAGCGGCGTAGACGGTGATAAGCCAAGGGAAGGGAGCGGCGTGTTCAGGGGGGGTGAAGGACAACGGTTCAGTCAAAGTCGGCAACGAACACCAAAAGGTTGTCCCGCCCCACGCGACAGGTTGCAACGCCCGCCATTGCGCCAACCATGCGACAGGAAATTGCGGGGGCAACCACGCTAAACCTACCGGTGCCTCCGTCGCTTGGGCGTAAGCGCGCTGGGCGGCAGCGAAATCACCTTGCAGGCAATAGGCGTAACCGAGCCATGCCCACCACCGCGCGGCGTTTGGGGAGCGCTGGACCGCCGTTTGCAATACAGCGATGGCGTCGGCGCTTTTTTCACCCTGAACGAGTCGTGCTATCGCCTCGGTCAACGCAAATTGAGCGGCAGAAGGGCAAAGGAAAAAAGTGATGAGGGCTGCAGTCGCGCCGATGCGGGTCAATCCAGCAACTTCCACGAGCATTGCGCGTTGCCCCCGAAGCGGCGGTCAAGGTCAATCATGAGCGGCACCATTAAGTCCAGTGTGCGAGCGGCGGTCAAATCGCCACAGTCAACGGGGCGGTAGCCGACTTGCGCGATCAGTTCGGCGACGACCTTTTTGGCGTCGCGGTCGTCCCCGCAGTAAAAGCAGTCGCGGACGATACCGTCTTTGTTGAGGGGTTGGTCAAGGGTCGTCCAGAAGTTGGTCTTAAAGGCGGCGACCCAGCGGGCGGGAACGCCTAAGGCTTTGGCGTTCTCCTCCACACCCGAGGTTTGCCCTGCAGGGACGGCGGCGAAGGGGTTAGTGATGTCCACGATGATCTTGCCCCGCAACGCATCGCGCAACCGTTGCAGCCAATCAGCGCACGCTCTATACGGGAGCGATAAGACGACGACTTCACCGTCGCGTGCTGCGGTTTCCAAATCGGCGCCACGCACTTGACCACTTGTTTCTTGGGCGATGGTGGCAGCGATTCGCCGGGCACGGTCGGGGTCGCGGCTGCCAAGGATGATTTCGTGCCCCGCTTTCGCCCACGCTTTAGCGAGACCGCGCCCCATGCGTCCCGTGCCACCCAAGACGCCGATGCGCATCGTCATCCACCTCCACAAGCAAAAGGATAGCGCACCCGACTTAAGCATGATGGAATGATGGCGAAATATTGTCCGGTCAAGACCGATTGGTGTTAGAATTTTTGCCGCAAATCTTTGCAGAAGGAGTGGTAAACCGATGGCAACACGCCAACGGCGTTGGGATTTGCCCCTGATAGAGATGAACAACGCCGAAGAGGGTGAGCGCATGATGGATGTGGAGGATGTCGCCCGTTATCTGAACCTGCACATGATGACAGTTTACCGAATGTTGCAATCGGGCGTATTGCCCGCACGCAAAGTCGGGGGACGATGGCGTGTAAACAAAAAGGAACTGGACGAGTGGTTGGAAAACTACACGGGCGGGAGTCGTAAATTAGTGCTTGTGGTTGACGACGACCCTGCCATCGGACGCCTTTTCAAGCGCGCCTTGCAGCACGAACGGTGCACTGTGGATGTCGTCCAACGGGGCGAAGACGCCGTCAAGCGCATTAAGGAGCGCGATTACGACCTGATTTTTTTGGACTTGGTGTTACCGGACATGGACGGTGCGAAAACCTTCGCCCAAATTCGCAAGATAGACCCCGAAGCCCATGTCGTCCTCATGACAGGTTACCCAGACAGTGAACTGGTGGGGGAGGCTATGAAGCATGGGGCGATTTCGCTACTCATCAAGCCGGTCCCCATCGGCGAAATTCGCCGGTTGGTGCGCAACTTTAAAAAGCGCCTGCCCCGTCAAGCTTTTCAAAAAATCAAGGGCTGAATTGGCTTGACCTCCCCGAACAAATTCAGAGAGGGCGATTGACAAAAAGTTGAGGCTAACCGGGCGGCCAATGGAAGGGGCGACCACCTAACAAGTGTAAATGGATGTGGAAAACGGATTGTCCCGCTCCGCGGTTGACATTCAAGACCAAACGGTAACCCTCGTTTGCCACTTGAAACCGTTGGGCTAACCCCTGCGCGACCAGCAAAAGTTGACCTAACACGGCTTGGTCTTCTGCTGTCGCCTCGTTCAAGGTCGGGATATGCTTGCGGGGCACGATCAAAAGATGCACAGGCGCTTGCGGGTTGATGTCCCGAAAAGCGACCACATCGGCGTCTTCGTAGACGATGTCGCTAGGTACTTCGCGCGCGATGATACGGCAGAAGACGCAACTTTCCATGGCGCCGTTCACCCCTTTGCCCCGAAGGTTATCGCCACTGTTGCATGATGATGCGGAAGAACTCCTCGTTGGTGCGGGTCTTCCGCAATTGGTCAATTAACCGTTCCGTCGCAGTCAGGGGGTCCACTTGCGATAACGCGCGGCGCAGCCGGTAAATCGCCTCACGCTCTTGGTCTGTGTAGAGCAACTCCTCACGGCGGGTGCCGGAGCGTTGAATGTCAATGGCAGGGAAGATACGGCGTTCCTGTAGCCGCCGGTCAAGGTGGATTTCCATGTTGCCCGTGCCTTTGAACTCTTCGTAGATGTGGTCGTCCATGCGGGAGCCGGTGTCAATCAGGGCGGTGGCGATGATGGTCAACGAGCCTCCCTCTCGCAATTTACGGGCGGCGCCGAAGAACCGTTTGGGGAAGCGCAAAGCCGCTGGGTCCAATCCTCCCGTCAGCGTTCGCCCTGAAGGCTCAACGACCAAGTTGGACTGGCGGGTCAAACGGGTCAAACTGTCCAGTAGGATGACGACATCTTTACCCATCTCTACCAACCGTTTCGCCTTTTCCAAGACCATCCGTGCCACTTGAATCTGATACTCTGGGGGTTGGTCAAAAGTCGCTGCAGCGACTTCGGAGTTGACAGCCTCCTGAAAGTCGGTGACCTCCTCGGGGCGCTCATCAATGAGCAGGACGATGACCGAGCATTCAGGATGATTGCGCTCAATGCTGCGGGCGATGGTTTTCAACAAGGTCGTCTTACCCGCTTTAGGGGGAGACACGATTAACCCGCGTTGCCCTTTGCCGATAGGCGCGACAAGGTCAACCATACGGGCTGTGATGTTTTCTGCCGAGTTTTCGCCGACACGCTCCATGCGCAGCCGCTCAAAGGGGAAAACCGGGGTCAGTTTCTCAAAATCCGAGCGGGTGCGGGCTTTTTCAGGGTTTTCGCCGTTGACCGCGATAATGCGCAGCAGGCTGTAGAACCGTTCCCCTTCCTTAGGGGGGCGGACATAGCCCATAACGACATCGCCGTTGCGCAGCCCGAACCGCCGAATTTGTGTCGCGCTGACATAGACATCCTCTGGTGAAGGGGCATAACCGCTCACCCGCAGGAAACCCTTCAGTTCCTTGTCCTCTACGATCTCCAAGATGCCCTCGCGTAAGGCATAACCGTTGCGAGCGGCGAAGGTTTCCAGAATGCGGCGGACAAGGTCTTGTTTCTTGAGTTTGTATGCCCCCGGAATTTCCAACGACCGGGCGATCTCTTGGAGTTCTTGCAGCGTGCGGGACTCCAGTTCCGCCAGATCAAATTCGGCAGCAGTAATGATCTCTTGTTCGGTCATACCGACAATGCCTCCTTTGGCAGGGTGAAGACTACGAGGTGCAAAAGCCTTGTCGGCTTTTGCATGGACAAAGGACTTTGCCCCACTTTGCCCCAAAGGTAATGGTTCCCTGCACAGCGGTCTGTGGCGGCACTACAATCATGCCACAGTTTGACGCCATTGGCAATATCACGCACCGCCGTAAATTTCAGGGCGCAACACCCCGATGTAAGGCAGGTTGCGGTAACGCTGGGCGTAATCCAGTCCGTAACCGACCACGAACTGATTGGGGATGGTGAAGCCCAGGTAGTGAATGTCAGCAGCCACGACGCGGCGTTCAGGTTTGTCCAGCAAGGCGCAAACCCGCACGCTGGCAGGGTTGCGCGACCGAATCAGGTTCAGGATGTAGTTGAGCGTCAACCCGGTATCCACGATGTCTTCCACGACCAACACATGGCGTCCTTGCACGCTGTCGTCTAAATCCTTCAAGATCCGCACGATCCCGGACGACTTAGTGTCCAATCCGTAACTGGCGATGGCGATGAAGTCGCAGGAACAGGGGACGACGATGTGCCGCATCAAATCGGCAAGGAACATCACCGCCCCGCGCAGGACACCGACCAAGTGCAGATCTTTGCCGGCGTAATCTGCCGAAATCTGCGCGCCCAGTTCGGCAACCCGTCGCTGGATTTGCTCTTCCGTCAAGAGAATGACTTCAATGTCGCGATGCAAGTCGGCGCTGACCATGCCCCTCACTCCCATTCAATCGTCGCTGGCGGTTTTGAAGTGATGTCGTAAACGACCCGGTTGATGTTTGGGACTTCGCTGCAGATGCGGTTAGCGATGCGCTCTAACACCTCGGCAGGCAAACGCGCCCAATCAGCGGTCATTCCGTCTTCGCTGGTCACCGCGCGCACCGCTACCGTGTATCCGTAAGTGCGTCGGTCGCCCTTGACGCCCGTGCTTCGGATGGGAAGTAGGACAGCAAAGGCTTGCCAGATGTGCCGATACAACCCTGCGCGGCGAATTTCTTCCATAACGATGTCATCGGCTTCGCGCACCATGTGCAGGCGCTCTTCAGTCACTTCGCCCAGAATGCGTATCGCCAGCCCAGGTCCAGGGAAAGGGTGGCGCCATGCGATCTCGGGCGGTAACCCCAGCGCTTCCGCCACTTCGCGCACCTCGTCCTTGAACAAAAACCGCAGCGGTTCCAACAGTTCAAATTGCATATCGGCAGGGAGCCCGCCGACATTATGATGCGTCTTGATGCGGGCGGCATGGCGGGTGCCGCTCTCAATGACATCGGGATACAGCGTTCCTTGCGCCAAGAACCGTATGTGTCCCAATTTACCGGCTTCCTCTTCAAACACCCGCACAAATTCCTCACCGATAACCTTGCGCTTCTCTTCGGGGTCAGTCACATTGCGCAACCGCGCCAAAAAGCGCTGGCTGGCATCCACATAAATTAGGTTGACATTGAGCAGTTCGCGAAAAGTGTGCAAGACGCGTTCGGCTTCCCCTTTGCGCAAAAACCCGTGGTTGACGAAAATGCAAACCAGTTGCTCGCCGACCGCACGGTGGACGAGGGCTGCGGTCGTCGCTGAATCCACACCACCGCTCAGCGCACACAGCACGCGGTCTTTGCCCACTTGCTGACGGATTGATTTTACCGTTGCGTCAATGAAGTTTTGCGGCGTCCATGTCGGCGCGCACCCGCACCAACGCAGCACGAAATTGCGAATGATCTCAATCCCCCACGGTGTGTGGGAGACTTCGGGATGAAAGAGAACGGCGAACAGTTTCCGCTGCGGGTCGGACATCGCAGCAACTGGCGTGTTAGCCGTGCGGGCAGTCACTTTGAATCCGGGAGGCGGTTCCACGATCACATCGCTGTGACTCATCCAACAGATGAGTTGTGGGTTCAAGCCAGCAAACAAATCGCTATCGTCCAGAACGCGCAACTCAGTCCGACCGTATTCGGGTTTAGCGGCAGGCACGACTTTGCCCCCTAACAGGTGCGCCATCAACTGTGCCCCGTAGCAGATGCCCAAGATGGGAATACCGCTTTCAAACAAGCGGGGGTCGTAAGTCAATGCGTCCGCGTCGTAAACACTTGCTTGTCCGCCCGACAGGATAACCCCTTTGGGGCGCAACGCCAACAGTTTGTCCAACGGCGTGTCACAAGGCAAAAGTTCAGAGTAGACCCGGCACTCTCGCACCCGTCGGGCAATCAGTTGCCCATATTGGGCACCGAAATCCAACACGACGATCAGGTCTTTGGGGTGTCGGTGCATCGTGCTGAACTTTCCCTCCGTGCTCAGCTCTTTTCGCGGTCTAAGAACCACCACCAGTGGCTTGCGGGGATCTCTAAACCCTCGCGCGTTTCCGCCAAGTCGGGCAAAGTGGCGCGGATGGCGGGCGCTAACTTGCGCAACTCCTCGTCTAATCTTTCCAGCTTGCGTCGCTCCGCCGGTGTCAACGCATGGGGCAACCCTTGCAGCGTGCGTTCTAAATCGCTGCGGTCAAAGAGCAACAACTCCAAATCCTCCCGATCCACGCGTTTGGACTTCGCCCACGCTTGCAACACTTGGCGGAGGTGTTGCTCATACCAACGCAACCACACAGATGGGCGCACACCTAATTCCCTTTCGTCCGGCAAATCAGTGCGCTTTTTGGGTGGCATCGCCACTGACACCTCCCCACACAGAGATTGATGCCCTTTTCACCGTCCTTGCCCGACCCCCTGTTCACGCTGCAACCGTTTGCCTTCCGTCCCAATCGTCGGGGCGATGACGATGTGGCAGCGGTGCATTTCCTTGATGGTGCGGGCGCCGCACATGCCCATCCCGCTCTTCAGCGCTCCGACTAAATTCTGCGTCCCGTCATCTTTCACGGCGGGACCTGTAAGCAGCACTTTGAGGGGGGCAACTTGTCCGACATAAATGCGCGTCCCACGCGGCAAGCCCGGATGGGGCGTCGCCATGCCCCAGTGGTAACCGCGCCCTGGCGCTTCCGATGCCGAAGCGATAGGCGACCCGACCATCACGCCGTCCGCCCCGCACGCAATCGCCTTGCAAATGTCCGCCCCCGTGCGCATTCCACCGTCGGCAATAACCGCCACATATTTGCCCGTCCGCCGGTAGAACTCGTCGCGCGCGGCGGCGACATCAGCGATGGCTGTCGCCTGCGGGACACCGACGCCAACGACTTGCCGCGTCGTGCATGCCGCGCCAGGACCAACGCCCACCAACACCGCATCGGCGCCGACCTCCATCAACTCCCACGCCGCTTCGTAACTGACACAGTTGCCGACGATCAGGGGAGCGGTGATCGCTTGGCGGAGGCGGTCCCACGGCAACGCCGGTTTGCGCGTGGACAAAAATCGCACGGTCGTGACGGTGGATTGAATGACAGCGACATCGGCGCCTTCTTCCAAGGCAATAGGCAGCAACTCCATCGCTTTCGCCGGTGTCGCTGCCACGCCCAACCGCGCCCCAGCGCGCTTCACTTCCTGCACCCGTTGACGGATGAGTGCGGTCTGAATGGGCGCTTGATAAGCCTCTTGCAACACCCGCACCGCGTCTTCTTTTGGGGCGGTGATGATACGCTCAATGACGGGTGCTGGGTCATCGTAGCGGACATGCAACCCTTCCAAGTTCAAGATCGCCAACCCGCCCAACCGCGACATCTCAATGGCGATGCGCGTGTCCACTGCTGCGTCCATCGCCGACGCCAAAATCGGGATGTCAAGGGTCAAATTGCCGACGGACAACGAGACATCCACTTCGTCTGGGTCAACGGCGATGGGGGCGGGCACTAATGCGATCTCATCCAAACTGTAAGCCCGTCGGGCTTTGCGTCCGATGCCGATCTCTGTCTCCAACAGTCATCCCTCCGGCTGTGGGCGTGGTGATGGTATTTCTGCGGTTGCTCCCAATTTTATCGCGCTATGGCATTTGCGTCATCACAAGGTCAGTGACATGCCGATGCAAATCGGACGGGTCAGTGACCAGCAAATAGGCGTCAATGGAACGGTCACCGCGCTCCACGCGCACATCGACCTCGTTCCAACCCAACGCCAACTCGGCGGTTTTGTAATGGCTGGGTGGTCCTTGTTGCCCAGGGCGCACGAGATAGTCGGGTTGATGTCCGCTGAGCAGGAGTGTCCCGTTGAGCGTTAGTTGAAATGCGCCGTTGGTCGGCAACCCGAGGACGACGCGTTGGCGACGGGGTGACCACAGCCACAACCGCGCTTCCACTATGCCCGCTTGCCCGCCTAACCAATGTTCCAGTGGCAACCGGCTGTCAGGCAACCACTCCGTTTTCCATTCGCCACCGTTGCGCCGCACGAGCCAACGCCGTTCGCCGATCAGCGTCACGGGCACTGCGACTTCCGCTGGGCGTTCGTGCACCCGTACTTGACACCACAGCGTTTGCGTTTGGGGCAAGCGGATCGGTGCGTGGATATGGGCGTTGATGCCGACACGCCCCTTTGCCGGCAGCGTCACTGACGACCGCATCGGCTCTACCTGCCAATCACTGGGGGCATCCCAAACCAGCGTCACGCTCAGAGGAACAGGTTCACGGTTGCGCAGCCACACCGTCACCGTTCTCGCCACTTCAGGGTTGATGGTCGGCAACCCGCGATAATCTACATCCACCTGCACTGCCGTCAGGTCAAAGTTCACCCGCCAAGGGTGGCGATTGCGCTCCCACAGTTCGTAAACGCCGTCGTCAGGGCGCAGCCAATCGGCGGGCAAATCGGACAAGTCCGTCGGGGCGTCCGCGATTTGAACGGGCGCGCCGTGCCACGCCAGCAACCGTTGGGCGGCTGTCATCACCTCATCGGTCAAAGTGCGGACATCGGGCAAGGGCGTGATGTTGCGGATGCCGCCCCAACTCAGATTGGTCGCAATCGTTTCACCCAGCGGCTCTGCCCACTTCTTTGGCACTTCGCCCAGCAAAATGCCCATGACCGACCCTGCCGTCGCGCCCGTGCAATCGGTGTCTTGCCCGCAATTGACTGCGGTTGTAATGGCTTTGCCGAAATCGCCGTCGCTTGCCAGCAACCCCAACACGGTGAAGGCGAGATTTTGGGGTGCATGGGTCGGTTCACGGTGCCAATACTTTTCCGCAATCCGTTCCCGCACCTTTCGCCAATCCCGCAACTCCTGCCACCATTGGCGTGTGTCGGTGACGGCGCGGGCGATTTGGCAATCAGGCGGGATGAACGCCAGCGCCAAATCCAAGGCGGTGTCTAAATCGTGCACCGCAAAGACGATGCTTTCCAGCGCTGCGTTGAACATTTCGCCCCACACGCCTTCGCCGCCGGCGTGGTCTACGATGGCGTCTTCAAAGGCGAAGCGGACGGCAAGGCGGGGCGACGCCGGCGCAAGGCACGCCCAAATCTCCGACCGAATGGGCGAACCCATGCAGTCGTTCCAAAAGTCGTTGTCGTAAGCGCCTGAAAGGGGCGGCAGCAACCCCCACCGCAAGTTGCGTTTGGCAAAGCCGTATTCGTTCCAGTTGTAGCCGATATGCGTCAGCCACGCCTGTGCCAACACGCGGGCGTCTATCTGCCAGTGTGCCTGCTTGACCGCCTCTAGCCAGACGAGTTGCATCTCCAAGTCGTCGTTGGGGATACCTCCTTCTTGTAGACGCGGATACCAGTCAAAATTGTGCGGTCCAGGCTGTCCCTCAACGGGTGCCCCCAAAGTCCCGCCGGCGTTTTTACCCATCCAACAGGCGTAAACGCGCCGCCACACTTCTGTGCGGTTTAGCGTTGCCATCGTCACCACCCCCTGTCGCGCGTTAAAGGGTGAAAGACGGCTGTCGGTATTGTGGCGCGCCGACACAAGGCGGCGCGGCTTAGCCAAAATGTTGGGACGGTGACAGGCAACGATGGACGGGCGCTGGGTCAAACTGCAGCCGGGCAAGGACAAAAAGGTGCGCCACTTTTACCCCTTCGTTTTCCGCGACGAACTCGCGGGCGTCGGACCGCAAGTTAACGACGGCGATCTCGTGCGGTTGCTGGACACTGACGGACGGTTCGTCGCGTGGGGCACCTACTCAGCGACATCGCGTATCGCCTTCCGCACTTTGACACTGAACGACGAACCGATTGACCGCGCCTTTTTCGTCGCCCGCCTGCAGGCGGCGTGGCAACGCCGTCAACCGTTGATGACGGTCACCAACGCCTTCCGCGTCGTCCACGCTGAAGCCGATTTTTTGCCGGGTTTGATCGTGGACCGCTACGCTGATACCGTTGTCGTGCAGGTGCGAACGCTGGCGATGGAACGCCTCAAGCCGCTTTGGTTGGAACCGCTTGTTGAGCTGTTCCGCCCCCAAGGCGTGTTGGAACGCAGCGACATGGAAGGGCGTCGCGAAGAGGGGCTGCCACCCGTCAAGCAAGTGCTCTACGGCACAGTGCCTCCACGCGTGGACATCGTTGAGCATGGCTTGCGCTTTCTCGTGGATGTATGGGACGGCTTGAAGACGGGCTTTTACCTTGACCAACGCGACAACCGCAAGTTGATGCAAACGCTGGTGCGCCCCGGTGAACGGTTTTTGGACTTGTTCGCCTACACGGGCGCTTTCGCCATTTACGCCGCCAAAACGGGCGCTGAGAGCGTTGCGGTGGAGCAACGACCGTCCGCAATCGCTGTGGGGCAAGAGCAAGCACGCTTCAACGGCGTCACCGTCGCTTTCCGGTGCGGCAATGTGTTTGACGAACTGCCCCGCTTTTTCGCCGAAGGGGCTCGCTTTGACGCCGTCGTCAT
Organism: bacterium HR17; assembly: GCA_002898575.1. Lineage (NCBI taxonomy): Bacteria > Candidatus Fervidibacterota > Fervidibacteria > Fervidibacterales > Fervidibacteraceae > Fervidibacter > Candidatus Fervidibacter japonicus. The sequence goes on along the minus strand of BEHT01000010.1, from coordinate 10,630 downwards.
TGACCCGCCCGCTATCGCTAAAAGCAAACGAGAATTGGACAGCCTGAAATGGGCGATTTGGAAGTTGGTGCATGGCGTCCTGCCGCTGCTCAACGATGGCGGACGGATGCTCGTTTGCACCTGCACCTACCACATGGACTGGACGACGCTGATGGAAGCGGTGCGATTGGCGGCGTCCGACCGTCGCGTGCCGTTGCGGGTGCTGATGCAGACGACTCAGTCCCTTGACCATCCCGTCCGCCTGCACCTCCCTGAAAGCCAATATCTGCGCTGCCTCCTGCTGCAGCGGGATTGACAGCGCCCTACCGCAATTGACTCAGTAGGTCGGTGGCGAGCGAGTAGGCATGGTGGAACTGACGGCGTTTGGCGGCTTGGAGCATTTGCCACAAACGCCGCGAGAGCGTTGCTGAAAGTTGTCCGATGCGCTCCTTGCGTGCCAGCACCCATTGGACGGCAAATTGCATCGCTTTGGGCAACAGTTCATCGGCGCGCTGGTGCATCCGCGCTGTGCGGTCGCGGTCGCCGGTCAGCCAAACGAGTTCGGTGCCAACGAGCCTGCCCAAGCGCAGGAATGTGCCACTGCCTTTGCGTTGCAAAGGAAACCGCTGGAGGGCGGGAAAACGCACGCCGTAAGCCCGCACCCCTTCAGGCACAGGAAACGGCAACGCGCAAGCGACAGACGCACCGGGCGCGAGGGGGGTGACCAACAGCAGCCATTCGCCATCGCGCAACCGCCAACCGCGCCCTTGCGCGTTGTCGGCAGCGATGTCCACGCTTTCAGCGCGCTCCGCTAACAGCGGTTGCCACAACCGTAACTGCACAGCGACACTCGCCAACGCTTTCAACTGCTCGCGTTCAACGGCATCGCTATCGCGCGGCAGCGCTGTAAAGCAAACGCTTCGTGCACCACGCAGCAGCGCATCGACAACGACAGGGAAAAGCGCGTCAGGGTCGTGCGTCGGCAGCCAGGACCACCAGCGGTCGTCGGCGGGTTGCGGTGACAGCGTGCCGTCAGTGAACGGGATAGGGCGCTGCCATGCGATGGTCAAACCGCTCGCTGTCGTTGCCCGCAGCATCGCCATCAGCGGCACATCGGTCACCTGCTCCACGACCCAACCGAGTAAAGCGGGATGATGCGCGAAGCGGTGCAGCGGGACGCTTTTGACCTGGTTGCCTTTCGCCCACAAGAGGAAGCGCACCTGCCAACCGTGATCGGCAACGGCTCGCATCGCTGTTAAAACGGTGCGGAAGTTGTTTGGGTGCACGGGCACAATCACCGTGTCCAAACAGTGCGCCGTCGCTCGTTCCACATCGCTCAGCGCCAACCGTTCAGGCAACCGCACAGCGACGACAAACATCGCCATCACCGCCTCGGCATTTTGCGGCGCTGCAGTGGGCATTGGCGGAAAACGCGCTGCGTTGGCAACATTGAGAATGACGCAGCGGCAAACAGGCAAGGAGAGGTGAACGACGATGGCGAAAGCGCAGTTTGGCTGCATCGGGTTAGGCGGCATGGGCAGCGAGATTGTGCGCAACTTGCTGGGCAAAGGCGTTTCGGTCGTGGTGTTCAACCGCACCCGCGCCAAAACGGATGAAATGGTGCGAGAGGGCGCCCTCGGCGCTTACTCGTTGGCGGAATTCGTCGCAGCGTTGGAGCGTCCGCGCCTCGTTTGGTTGATGCTGACAGCGGGCAAGCCAGTGGACGAAGCGCTTTTTGGTGGCGGCGCGTTCGGCGACGGGTTGATTGCGCATCTTGACAAAGGTGACATCGTGATTGACGGCGGCAATTCCTATTTCCGCGACAGCATCCGCAGGCACGCCAAGTTGCAGGAGGCAGGCATCCGCTTTTTGGACTGCGGCACCAGCGGCGGGTTGGAAGGGGCGCGCAACGGTCCGTGCCTGATGGTCGGTGGCGACGCAGAAACTTTTCAGTTGGCGGAGCCCCTTTTTCAGTTGCTCACCCGCAACGGGGGCGGTTACGCCCATGTCGGTCCGGCAGGCGCGGGGCATTTCGTCAAGATGGTGCATAACGCCATTGAGTATGCGATGCTACAAGCCATCGGCGAGGGCTTTGAGTTGCTGGCGCAGGGGGGCAAAGGCGAGGACGGGCAACCGCTGTATCGTTTTGACCTACGGCAGGTCGCCGAACTGTGGTGCAAAGGCAGCGTCATTCGGGGTTGGCTGATGGAACTGGCGGCACAAGCCTTCGCCAAAGACCCGCGACTGGAAAGCATCAGAGGCGTCGTCGGGGGTGGGTCAACGGGGCGCTGGGCGATTGATGAAGCATGGGACGCCCAAGTGCCCTTCATCGTCATCGCTATGAGTTACGCCTTGCGCCATCGGTCGCGCCAGCCAGACAGTTTCGCGAGCAAGGTCGTCGCCGCGCTGCGCAATGAGTTTGGTGGGCACGCAGTCGTTAAAGTCTCGTGATTTGGTAGCGGGTGAACAGCGCGATGCCTGAACACCAATGGACAAAGTGGCAAATCGTCATATGGGCGCTGCTCATGCTCGCCGTCACGGCATGGGAACTGTGGCGCTGGTGGCGGGGATAACACCGCTATGGCGCCGTCACCCAAAATTGGGCACGCAAGTGACGCATTTCGGGCTTCAGCCCGCTGACCCGATACACAATCATCGGCGTGTCCTCAAACCCCCGCACCGTCACGCCCGAAATGGGCTCGGCGTCCACCAAATCGGCGACCCGCTGGTAAGTGTCGGCACTGACGATTAGGGCGGCTTTGAGGTCCTTTGTCAGTTGCTCCAAACGCTGGGCGAGGTTAACTGTCGCGCCCAACGCAGTGAACTCTTTCCGCTGTGTGGAACCGATGACGCCGACGATGGCAACGCCCGTGTGAACGCCGATGCCAATGCGCAAGGGTTCGCCCGTCACCCGTTGCCACTCCTGCTGGAGGCTGTCCAGTTCCTCCAACATGTGGCAGGCGCAAACGACCGCCCGCTCGGCATGGTCAAATTGGTCAGGGCGCACGCCAAAGAGCACCATTATCCCGTCGCCCAAAAACTTGTCTACCATGCCCCCGTAAAGGTTGACGATCTCTGTCATGCGGTTGAAGTAGGCGTCCAGCAGGTTCACGACTTCGTAAGGTGTCAACCCTGCCGATACCCGCGTGAAGTTCCGGATGTCGCAAAAGAGAACGGAAATTTCACGCCGCTCGCCTGCCGCAAACTGTTCGGGCATTTGTGCTAAGGCGTCAGCGAAAGGATAGGGTAGGTAAGGGCTAAGGTGCTCGTAAACGCGCCAGTGTTCGGTGACCAGCCAGGCGATGACGACGGTAAAGCACCCCCAAGTCGCTACGATCAGCGGTAACGGTGGCACCACAATGCCCAGCAGCGTCAGGCAGACGACGACCAGCGCCCCACCCCCAGCGAGACCGGCGAAGGTGTAAAGGCAACGCTGCGGGTGGCGACCGATACCCGCTAAACCGAACACGCCGCCGATGACCAACATCAGCACCGCTTGCACGGGCTCGTCCGCGATGATCAGCGCGCGCCCGCTTAGGAGGGTGTTGACAACAGCGGCATGGATTTCTACCCCGAACGCTAACGGATCAGTGGCTGTCGGCAACCGATCAGAGAGGCCGGCGGCTGTCAGTCCGACCAAAACGACTTTGTCCCGCACGGTGTGGGGGGCAAAATCGCCTCGCACGACGCGTATGAGGGGAAGGGCAGGAAACGCTACCGGTTTTGTTGAGCGGGGCACGACAACTGTAACGCCGCCGGCGGTGCCACCAGGCAAGCGAACAGGCGACTTACCGCTCCATAGCGCCCATGTCGCCACGCCCAAAGAGGGGAGCGCACGAGGACCCTTGTCCGTCCATCGCAAGGCGGCAGGAAAACGACGGCAGACGCCATCTGCGTCAGGGAAGGGCGTTACGAACCCCAGCAAGGTGCAGGCGTTTACCAACGCCAACGGCGGCATTACGACAGTGGGCGTTATCGGTAACCCTGCAGGCAAAGGTGTCACCGAGAGCAAAAAGCGGGGGGGCAACGGTTGTGTGTCGTCGCGGTTGGCGGTTAACCCGACTCCTAAAACTACCTTGCCAAACCGACGCATCGCCTCTGCTAACACGCCGTCGGAAGGGGACGGCTCCACAAAAAGGATGTCAAAGGCGACCACCTTCGCGCCGGCGCGGCGCAACCGGTCCAACATCGCGGCGTAAACTTTGCGGTCAAGCGGGAACCGCCCCAACGCTTGCAGGGTGCTGTCGTCTATGGTGACGATAACGATGCGCGGGTCGGAACGCACCGGCGCCCAGCGCAAGAGCCCGTCCGTCACCCGCACGCTAAGCCAATAAACAGGCGTGAAAGTGAGCGCTATCCAGCAAAGCGCCGCTGTTACTAAGCACAACCCCACCGGCTTGCCCCACGAGTGCATACACTGTCACCGCCCTGCGACCGAAAAGGATGGCATAACCGGCGGCTCTATTTGGCATAATAACGGTAGCGGCGCGTAAAAGGGGAGTGATGCCCATGCGCTTAGGCTCCGCAGCGTTGCTATTGGGTTTGATGGCTCTTGTGCTGCTCATCGTCGGCTCGTTGGAAACCTTGCGATTGGCTCCGCGCATTGCCAAAGTCGTTGCCGTGCAAGGTGAAGCGGTGGCTGTGTTGCCGCCGCGTTTCGGTCGTAAAACGACAGCGAGCCGCCCGTTGAAGCCGGGCATGCTGGTGCTGGCGGGAACGGTGCTCCGCACCGGACCAAACGGTCAAGTGCGGTTGCGCTGGGTGGACGAGGTGGAGGTGCGCATCGGTCCAAACACACAACTGAAGGTCACCCGCTCTTCCTACGACCGCGTCACCAAATCGCTGGAAGCCCTTTTCCGGCTCAACTTGGGGACGGTGTTTGTTAGCTTGCGGCGCCGCTTACCTGCTCAATCCCGTTTGGAATTGCAAACGCCTGCCATCACGGCGGCGGTGCGCGGCACGGCATTTGAAGTGAATGTCCGTTCCGACGGTGCGACACGCTTGAAAGTGGCGCATGGGGTCGTCGTCGTCCGCTTGCCCAACGGCACCGAACGGCATTTGCAAGCAGGTGATCAACTATTTGCCACACCCCACAACGCCGCTACAGCGGCGCCGTGATGCCCTCGCGGGTAAGCGTCCGCAACCGCCACGCGCCCCTAATGTCAATCCAGTTCCACCCATTGCGCCGGGGCACGCAGATTGAAGCGCAGGGAACAGCAACCGAGGTTGATTTCTTCGCCGCTCTCCGCTCGTTCACGGAAGGTCGGGCTAAGCCGATAAAAGATGCGTTTGCCTTCCCGACGCGTTTCCACGATGCCGACGGACCGCAAGACACCGAGATGATGCGACAGGTGGGGCTGGCTTAACCCCAAGTGGTGCGCCAACTCGGTGACGCTCCATTCGCGGTCAAAGAGCAGAGCAATGATTTTGAGCCGAATGCGGTCGCTGAGCGCTCGCAGAAATTCAGCGCATTCGTCAACGGTCATCGGCTTGAGTCGGCGCATCGGCGTTACCTCCGACTTGTGTGAGGGTTACGGCGTCCGTTGAAGGTGCGTCGTTCCGCCAACTCCACCACAGCACCAACGCTGCCCCGACGGTCAAGGCGACATCTGCAAAGTTGAACACCGGCCACACTTTCAGGTCAACGAAATCCGTCACAGCGCCCTGGCGCAATCGGTCTGTCAGGTTACCCAATGCCCCGCCTAACATCATGCCAAAGGCGACGGCAACGCGGTGGTGGTCAAACCCCCGCTTGCCCAACCAGAGAAAAATGGCACAAGCGAGAAGCGCCGTCACCGTCAAAAACGCCGTCGCGTTGGGGAACAGTCCAAACGCGGCGCCGGGGTTCTCCGTGTGGGTCAAATACAGCACGCCGGGCACGATCGGCACTTGCGCACCCAAAGGCAACGCCGCACGCACCAACACCTTGCTGGCTTGGTCCACTGCTAAGGTCAGGGCTGCAGTGACGAGAAACCAACACCGGTAGCGCCTCTGACTCACCGAGAGCACCTCCTCTTTCATTTTGGCTTAGTGGTCGCAACAGTGCCGTAAAGTCGTGCCATGATTGTGCGCAGTCTGGAGGCGACCGACGATGGACAAGGCGGCAGCAACGACGGAACCGCCGTTCGTTATTCGCGTGGGGCGCCGAGACGACCTCTCCCAATTGGTAGAGGTTTATCGGTCGGGCTACGAAGGGTTGGAAGAATACGCCGAGACGGACGATGACGACATTCGGGACTACTTAAATTGGCTCTATGAAGGTGACCCCAATGGTTTTTGGGTAGCGGAAGCGAACGGCGAACTGATCGGCTTCGTCAGCGTCCACAGCGATTGGTGGGATCGCCGCTATCAACGACGCACCGCTGAAATCCATGAGTTAGTCGTCCGCAAGGATTGGCAAAGTCGTGGTGTCGGGCGCGCCTTGATGATGGCAGCGCTGGATTATGCCCGCGCCCAAGGCGACGATTACGCCAGTTTGTGGGTTGGTGAGGGCAACACGAAAGCCCGCGAGTGGTACCGCCGCTTGGGCTTTGAGGAAGTCGGCAAAGGATGGGGCATTTGGGTGCGTATGGTCAAAAAGTTGCGCGACAACCTGTAAGCACCCCGTTGCGCCTGAGCGAAACGCTAAAGGCGCGCCACTTTCTGCGTCCGCTCGTCCGGTAAGACTGAACGTTTGCTGTCCAAACAATTCGCCACATCGTGCTAAATTTTGGAGTGGACAAACGGAGGATTCCTAAGGGAGGCAAGCGACGATGACAGCGCACTGCGATGTTTTCGGGGCTAAAGGCACGCTGACAGTGAACGGCGCAGCGGTGACGATTTACCGCCTGCAACGCTTGCAGGAGTTGGGCGTTGCCGACATCGCCCGCCTGCCCTATTCTATCCGCGTCTTGCTGGAAAACTTGCTGCGCCACTGTGACGGCTACCTCGTTACCGAGGACGATGTTCAGGTGTTGGCGAACTGGCGACCGCAGCCGCCTGACCGTGAAATCGCCTTCATGCCCGCCCGCGTTTTGTTGCAGGACTTCACGGGTGTCCCGTGCGTCGTAGACTTGGCGGCGATGCGCAACGCCGTCGCGCGGCTCGGCGGCGACCCCCGAAAAATTAACCCGCTCGTGCCCGTTGATTTGGTCATTGACCACTCGGTGCAAGTGGACTATTTTGGGACGGCAAACGCTTTCCTACTCAATGTGGCGAAGGAGTATGAGCGCAACGCCGAACGCTACGCGTTGCTGCGGTGGGCACAACAAGCCTTCCAAAATTTCCGGGTCGTTCCGCCGGGCACAGGCATCGTCCATCAGGTCAACTTGGAGTATCTGGCGAAGGTCGTGCAAACGCGACGGGACACAAGTGGCGCAACCGTGGCGTTTCCGGACACATTGGTCGGCACGGATTCGCATACGACGATGGTCAACGGGTTAGGGGTCTTGGGCTGGGGCGTCGGAGGCATTGAAGCGGAAGCCGTCATGCTCGGTCAGCCCTACCACATGCGCATCCCTGAGGTCATCGGCGTGCGGTTGGTCGGCGAATTCCCCGAAGGTGTGACGGCGACAGATTTGGTCTTGACGGTCACGCACCTGTTGCGTAAAAAGGGTGTCGTGGACAAGTTCGTAGAGTTTTTCGGACCGAGTTTAAAGCGGCTGAGTTTGCCCGACCGTGCCACCATCGCCAACATGGCGCCCGAATACGGTGCGACCTGCGGCTTCTTCCCGGTCGACGACGAAACGCTTGCCTATTTGCGTCTGACTGGGCGCTCGGCAGACCACATCGCATTGGTGGAGCGTTACTGCAAAGAACAGGGCTTGTTCTACGACGAAACGGTTGAGCCGGTTTACAGCGATGTGCTGGAAGTGGACTTGGCGCAGTTGGAGCCGACGCTAGCGGGACCGCGCCGCCCGCACGACATGGTGCGGCTAAAAGAAGTCGGGCGGCAATTTTGGGAGGCGCTGCCGACGATGCTGCCCAAGGGCGTAACAGCGCCTGCCGCTAAGGCACCAGCCAACCTGCAGGCGGCGCTGCAGCGCTTAGAGACGGAAAGCACCACGGTCACAACTGCGGAGCGTCTCGCTGAACACCTCCCAGGGGAGCGCCACCAAGTTTGGGTGAGTGTGGACAGCCTGCAATTTGCCCTGCAGCACGGTAGCGTCGTCATCGCCGCCATCACCAGTTGCACCAACACCTCCAACCCGACGGTCATGGTCGGCGCGGGATTGTTGGCGCGCAACGCCGTCAAAAAAGGGCTACAAGTGAAGCCGTGGGTGAAGACGAGTTTGGCGCCCGGTTCCGCTGTCGTCGTGGACTACCTTGAAAACGCCGGTTTGCTGCCTTACTTGGAAGCGCTCCGATTTCACCTCGTCGGCTTCGGCTGCACGACTTGCATCGGCAATAGCGGTCCGTTACCTGAACCGATCGCCAACGCCATCAAAGAGCATGGGTTGGTCACGGTCGCGGTGCTCAGCGGCAACCGCAACTTTGAGGCGCGCATCCACCCGCTTGTGCGCGCCAACTATTTGGCGTCGCCGATGCTGGTCGTCGCCTACGCGTTAGCGGGGCGCATTGATGTGGACTTTGAGACGGAACCGCTCGGGTTCACGCCCAACGGCGAGCCCGTTTACTTGCGGGACATTTGGCCGAGCATGGACGAAATCCGTCAGACCATTCACAAAGCCCTCAAACCTGAGATGTTCGTCGCCCGTTACGCCAAAGTCTTTGAGGGCGATGAGCGGTGGCAAAAGTTGCCCGTGCCCCAAGGCGACTTGTTTGTTTTTGACCCGGCGTCCACTTACATCAAAGAGCCCACCTTCTTTGCCGACTTCACCCTTGAACCGCCCCCGCTGCAGGACATCAAAGGTGCCCGCGTGTTGGCGGTGCTGGGCGACAGCATCACGACCGACCACATTTCGCCTGCCGGCAGCATCCCCGTGGACAGCCCGGCAGGACGCTACTTGATAGAGCGGGGCGTTGACCCCAAAGACTTCAACACCTACGGCGCGCGCCGGGGCAACCACGAGGTGATGATGCGGGGCACTTTCGCCAATGTGCGATTGCGCAACCTGCTGACGCCCGACCGCGAAGGGGGATGGACCATTTACTTCGGAGACGAGGGGCATGGGACACGAGACCGAGCGATTATGACGATCTACGAGGCGGCAATGCGCTACAAGGAGCGGGGCGTGCCCCTGCTGGTCATCGCAGGCAAAGAATACGGTAGCGGCAGTTCACGCGATTGGGCGGCGAAAGGACCAGCGCTGTTAGGCGTGAAAGCCGTTATCGCCGAAACTTTTGAGCGCATCCATCGCAGCAACCTCGTCGGCATGGGTGTTTTGCCGCTGCAGTTCAAACAGGGCGAAAACCGTGAGACGCTGGGCTTGACGGGCGAAGAGGTCTTTGACATTGAGGGTATCGCTGAAGGGTTGCACCCTCGCAAACCGCTGACGGTCCGCGCCCGCAAGCCCGACGGCACTGAAATCACCTTCACCGTTATCGCCCGCCTTGACACACCTGTTGAAGTGGATTACTACTGTCACGGTGGCATCTTGCCTTATGTCCTGCGGAAACTTTTACGGTCGTGAAAGGGCACTGCGCTCAAGGAGGTGCACCGTGATGGAACGGTTGAAAGGTTGTCGTGTCGCCGTGCTCGTTGAGGACCTTTACGAAAACTTGGAGCTTTGGTACCCCACGCTGCGGTTGCGGGAGGAAGGGGCTGAGGTGGTGCTCGTCGGACCGAAGGCAGGCGAAACTTACCGAAGCAAAGAGGGCTACCCTGCGAAAGCAGACCGTGCCGCTGACGAGGTCAATGCCGACGAGTTTGACGCCGTGATTGTGCCTGGCGGCTATGGACCCGACCGAATGCGCCGCCACGCGGCGATGGTCAAACTGGTCCGTGACGCCTTTGAGAAGGGCAAGGTCGTCGCCGCCATCTGCCATGCCGGTTGGATGCTGGTGGAAGCCGATATCGTGCGGGGACGCACCGTCACGAGTTTTTGGTCCATCAGGACTGACATGGTGAACGCTGGCGCCCATTGGGTGGACCGCGAAGTCGTGCGGGACGGCAACATCATCACCTCCCGCGTCCCCGATGACTTGCCGGCGTTTTTGCGCGAGATCATCAACGCCCTTGTTGAAGCCCGCAGCGCGGTCGGCGTTAGCGGTTGATGTTTCGTTGCATTTTCCTTTTGACAGCGCCTCGGAGGGCGCGTCTTTTGGCGCGCCGCTCTTTCTGCGGCGGCTCAGAGAGCCGCCCTCCGAACAAACTTTCAGCGCCTCGGAGGGCGCGTCTTTTGGCGCGCCGCTCTTTCTGCGGCGGCTCAGAGAGCCGCCCTCCGAACAAACTTTCAGCACCTCGGAGGGCGCGTCTTTTGGCGCGCCGCTCTTTCTGCGGCGGCTCAGAGAGCCGCCCTCCGAACAAACTTTCAGCACCTCGGAGGGCGCGTCTTTTGGCGCGCCGCTCTTTCTGCGGCGGCTCAGAGAGCCGCCCTCCGAACAAACTTTCAGCACCTCGGAGGGCGCGTCTTTTGGCGCGCCGCTCTTTCTGCGGCGGCTCAGAGAGCCGCCCTCCGAACAAACTTTCAGCGCCTCGGAGGGCGCGTCTCTTGACGCGCCGCTCTTTCTGCGGCGGTTCAGAGAGCCGCCCTCCGAACAAACTTTCAGC
>BEHT01000009.1 GCA_002898575.1 bacterium HR17 | reverse complement strand
TCGGCGCGTCAAAAGACGCGCCCTCCGAGATCCGAAGGTTCGTTCGGAGAGCGGCTCTCCGAGCCGCCGAAAAACGGCGCATCAGGAGACGCGCCCTCCGAGATGCCGAGGGTTCGTTCGGAGAGCGGCTCTCCGAGCCGCCGAAAAACGGCGCATCAGGAGACGCGCCCTCCAAGATGCCGAGGGTTCGTTCGGAGAGCGGCTCTCCGAGCCGCCGAAAAGCAATCGGCGCATCAAAAGATGCGCCCTCCGAGGCGCTGCCGAAAGGAAATTCAACAAAGCACAACCCGATCCCTTCACGGTTGTGCTGCTTGTCAACGCGGCACAGCCAAAATGTGATCGGCGCGATTGTGAGGGTGACTGCGATGGTAGTAGCGGTAACGCTTAACCCTGCCGTGGACAAAACGGTCGTCGTGCCCGACTTTCGTTGGACGCGGGTCGTGCGGGTGGCGGAAACTTTCGTCTACCCGTCGGGCAAAGGCGTCAATGTCGCGCGGGTGTTGAGGCGATTGGGCACGCCTGCGGTGTGTCTCGGTTTCGTCGGTGGCATGACAGGCGAATGGCTGCAAGCGGCGTTGAACGCTGAATCTATCCCGCACGATTTCACTGCCATCACTCAACCGACCCGTCTCAACCTGACTTTGCGTGACCCCGTGCAAGGTTTGGAATGCCATCTCGTTGAAAGCGGACCGGCGATTGCTGCCGATGAGTGGGACGCTTTTCGCAGCACCTTCATGCGCCACTTGCGCAACGCCCATTGGGTAGCGCTGTGTGGGTCATTGCCCTTGGGCTTGCCCGAAGACACTTACGCTCAACTGATCGCGTTAGCCCGTCAGCACGGCGTTTCCGTCGCTTTGGACACCAGCGGCAACCCCTTGCGCTTAGGCTTAACCGCTGCGCCTACGCTTATCAAACCCAATCGGTCCGAATTGGCGGAAGCGTTGGGCAAACCGATGGACACCGATGAACAAATCGCCCAAGCCATTCGCTGCCTGACGCAAAAGGGCATCTGCTATGTCGTCGTTTCGTTGGGAGCGGCGGGGGCTTTTGGCGGCACGAAAGACGGCATTTGGAAAGCCGTCCCGCCACCCGTCGCCGTCGTTAACACGGTCGGCTCAGGCGATGCGTTGCTGGGTGGACTGCTTCACGCGTTGTTAACCTTGCGGTTGCCGTTTGAACGCGCGTTAGCGTTTGCGGTCGCGACGGGCACAGCGAATGTGCTGGTGGACGGTCCAGGCTATGTAGACGCTGCCACCGTGCAAGGTTTACAGGCGCAAGTGCAGTTGCAACGATGGTAGGCGTGACCCGTTAATTGTCCCTAAGACCTACGCCGCCAATCCTGCAACACGACCATTGCGGCGTTGTGCCCCGCAGCCCCAATCACGCCGCCGCCCGGATGTGTCCCGGCGCCACACAGATACAAGCCCCGCACGGGTGTCCGATATTGCGCCCAACCAGCGATGGGGCGAAAGACGAACATTTGGTCGGGTGTAAGGTCACCGTGAAAGATGTTGCCGCCTGTTAGCCCCAATTCGGCTTCCAAGTCTTTTGGCGAAAGCGCTTGTAAGTGCACGACGCGTGCCGAAAAATAGGGGGCAAATTCGTCCACGACGGCAAGGATGCGCCGCACAAATTCGTCCTTCCATCGCTGCCATCCGCCGACAGGTTCATAAGGCGCATACTGCACGAACAGCGAAACGATGTGCTTGCCATCAGACGCAAGGGTCGCGTCTAAAACGGTCGGGATGCACATCTCCACCATCGGCTGCTGTGACGGCTCGTTGCGCTGATAGTCGGCGTAAGCCTGCTGTAAAAATGCGAGGGACGGGCAAAGGTGAATGGTGGAGCGCAAGTGCCCGTGCGTGTCGCCCCGCACGCCCCGAAATTCAGGCAACCCATCGGCGACGAGGTTGACCTTGAACGCAGCGGCACTCATCTTGATGCGTTGCACTTTTCGCACAAACTCTTCAGGCAGAACGCCTTCGGGTAGCAATTGCAAAAAAGTGCGTTTGGGGTCAGCGTTGGACAAAACGACGCGACTGGCGATTTCCGTCCCGTCTCCCAACACCACGCCGGCGACAGCACCGTCGCGCACCAAAATTTGCTGCACTTCGGTTTCGGTTAAAATCGTCGCGCCATGTTGGCGGGCGACGGTGGCGATGGCGGCGCTGAGCGCGCCCATGCCGCCCCGCACATAACCCCAAACGCCTCGCTTGCCTGTGATGCTGCCCATAACATGGTGAAAAAGCACCAGCCCCGTCGTCGGTGCGGTCGGCGGTAATGCCGTCCCGATCACGCCGTCGGTCGCCAGCGTGATTTTTAGCGGTTCGCTCTCAAACCATTCGCTCAGCACATCCCACGCACTGCCCGTCAAAAGTTGCGTCAGCAACGACCGCTCTGATGGAGGCAATCGCAGGAAACGCGCCAGCAAGCGGCAATAAGTGGGCAAGTCAGAGAGCGTGGCATCGGGAAAGCGAGGGGGAACGCAAGTCAGCAACGGTTCAACGAACGCCGCCAGTTTGTCCATCGCCGCTTCGTAGCGCAAAAAGTTTTCAGCATCGCGGCGAGAGAAGCGGGCGATTTGTTCGGCGTTGAACCGCTCGTCGCTGCCCAAAAGCAAATAGTCGCCGTCAGGGATCGGCGTGAAGGAGGACGGGTCGCGGCGCAAGATTTCAAAGCCATAACGGGGCAGTTGCAGATCGCGGACGATTTTGGGGTGCATCAAGCCACACACATACGCTGCCGTTGAGACCTTGTATTTGCCCCACAGCGTTTCCGTCGTGCAACAGCCGCCGATAACAGAGCGGCGTTCCAGCACGCAAACTTTCAGCCCTGCCTTAGCCAGATACGCCGCTGCCACCAACCCGTTATGTCCAGCACCAATGATGATGGCGTCCCAGCGGTGCGTTTGCTGCGTCATCGGTATTCCTCACGGACGGGATGGAACACGTCCAACGCTACACTGGGTTTGTCCAAGTTGCGCACCGAGTGGACGACACCCGAAGGCACCCACCAGCAATCGCCTTTGTGCAAGACCCGCGTTTCCTCGCCGATGGTAAACTCCAACTCACCTTCCAGCAGCACCCCCATCTGTTCGTGTGGGTGGGAGTGAGGTGGGACGACAGCGAAGGGCTCAAAGTGCACGAAGGACAGCATGGTGTGCTCGCCCCAGAGGGTACGGATGGTCACACCCGGAAAAATTTCTTTTGGCTGCCGTTCCTGCGGGTTACTGAAAGGCACTGTCCTTTCCCCCCTTGCGACGGCATCAATACGCAGCGTAAAAGCCCTTAACGACTTTGTCACCGGATGCACGAAAGCGCCAACGCGCGTGGAGCGAGGTGAGAGCGCATAGGCGTTGAGCCCTCCCAGCACCGTCGGAGCGCTGCTGGGCGCTTGAGCCCCGCAGGGGAAGCAGGTTGCTGCTGTCACGCCACTGCGCGTGCCCTTGGCAATGCGCCCGGAGGGATTTGAACCCCCGACCCAGGGATTAGAACTCCCCGGCTCTCTCCAGGCTGAGCTACGGGCGCATGGTTCAAAAAGTGCACAGGATTGCGAGAGGACGCCGTGGTTATGGGGCGAGCGGCGGGATTTGAACCCGCGACCTTCAGGGCCACAGCCTGACGCTCTAACCCCTGAGCTACGCCCGCCACTGACGCCGCTTGTCAGCACTAACTATTATGCCACAGCCCTTCAGCACGGGAAGGGCTGCCCATCGGCGCTTGTGCTATCATAGGGAGATGCTCCTTGAGCCGGCAAGTGGCGATGTAAAGTTAGGAGGCGGGAACGACGATGTCGGACGAGTTGAAACTGTTTTCCGGTAACGCGAACCCTGCATTAGCACAAGCCGTCGCCCACGCGCTGGGAGTGCCTTTAGGCGACATCCTCGTCAGTCGGTTCAGCGACGGCGAGGTGCGGGTGCAAATCCGCGAAAATGTACGGGGGTCCGATGTCTTCATCGTTCAGCCGACATGCCCGCCGGTCAACGAAAACTTGATGGAACTGCTCGTCATGATTGACGCCTTTAAGCGGGCGTCAGCGGCGCGCGTGGTCGCTGTGATACCTTATTACGGCTATGCCCGCCAAGACCGTAAGGTACGCCCGCGAGAACCAATTTCCGCTAAACTGGTCGCCAATCTGCTGACTGTTGCCGGTGCAGACCGCATCTTCTCCATTGACTTGCATGCCGGTCAAATTCAAGGTTTCTTTGACATCCCCGTAGACAACTTACCTGCAGGTCCGCTGCTGGCGCAATACTTGCGCGCTAAAGGGCTATTTGCGGACGATGTGGTGGTGGTCTCACCGGATGTTGGGGGGGTAGAGCGCGCTACGCTGTTCGCTCACATGTTACAGGCTGGCTTGGCAATTTTTGCCAAACACCGCCCCGATGCCAATAAAAGTGAGATGGTCGCTATCATCGGTGAAGTGCGCGGCAAACGGGCGATTCTGGTGGACGACATCGTGGACACCGCCGGCACCATCACGCAAGCGGCGCAAGCGTTGATGCAAGAGGGGGCTGAAGAAGTTTACGCCTGTTGCACCCATCCCGTTCTCTCAGGTCCTGCCATAGAGCGGCTGCGCCGTTCGCCCATCAAGGAGTTGGTCGTGACGGACACGATCCCGTTGCCGCCGGACAAGCGTTTGTCTCAAATCACTGTCCTCTCCGTTGCCCCTCTGCTTGCGCAAGCTATTCGCAACATCCACGAGAACCGCTCCGTCAGTGCGCTCATCCGTGAACTCACGGTTTAGCGGATGGGGAAGGCAACGGTGCCATGGCATTGCTCGGCATTTGCAGCGCCTCCACGACCTTGAAACCCACTGGCGGTTTGTAGGCAAACATGCCAGCAGGCAGGGAGACATTGAAATTCACCCGTCCAAACTTGATGGTCGTCGTGAAGGTCGTTTGCTTCATGGCTTCTATAAAGGGGTTAGGTTGGTCGCTTTTTGTCGGCGTTTGCCGCACGAGGCGTTTGCCATCTACGGTCGCACGGACTTGCCAAATGATGTTATCAGCGACCCAAATCTGAGCGACCGTGCCGTCTGTGGTCACGACACGAATGCGTTGAGCGGGACGACCTTGAACAGTTTCCTTACCTTCAATATGTGCTTCTTTGATGCGCGCTAACAAGGTGTCTGTGTGCCAAAACGCGGCAAAAGGCACCGGGAGGCTGGCGTTTTTGGAAGCCAGCGGGCGTTTGAGGACTTGCTTGAGGTGGGGATACTCCACAAACAGAAACCGTCCGTCTGCGACGAACAGTTGGCGCTGTTTCCCCCCTTGCGGTAGCGCCACTTCCACTACGACACGGAACCTGTTAGGACGCTGTATGTGAACGGTGAAGCGATTGGTCACGGTGACCTCTTGCTGGGGCGACCGTGTGACATTGACGACGGTGCCTGTCAAGACAAGGGTCTTGGCGCCTTCGTAGCGACGGGCAACTGCTTCCAGCATTGCTTTGGCGTCTTGGGGCTGTCCGATTAAAACCTTAGCGGTTAACAGCGTCGCCAGGAAAAGAAAAAGCCAGCCTGCAAGGCGCATCTCCATCGCCTCCTTTTATCAGCGCTGCATTGTAGCGCAGGCGACAGAGACTCGCAGGCTGGCAGGGGCGGGGTGGGCAGGTTAGCCCACCAAAGGCGGGAGGGGAGCAGGCAGGGAGCAACAGAAGACTACTCGGGCGGTTCTTCGGGAGGTGAGCCCTAGGGGTGGCTCCCTGCCGAAGGCCATTTTCATACCACCAGAAGACGATGATGGCAAATGGTTGCGGGGGCGGGATTTGAACCCGCGACCTCCGGGTTATGAGCCCGGCGAGCTACCGGACTGCTCTACCCCGCGTCCGCGATCGCTTTACAGCCTTTTGTCAAAGTGCCCGTGCGGTCGCCGTCATTAATTATGCGTCACGCTACGGACGGTGTAAACGGAACTTTCATTCGGCGCCTGCAAAGGCATCGTCCACACACGCGCACAGCCAGTGCAAAATGACCAAATGGGCTTCCTGCACGAGCGCCGTTTCCCCCTCAGGCACGCGCACGCAGATGTCCACACCTTCAGGGAGTTGGGGGCACCGCGCCCCCGTCAGCAACGCCGTCACCGCCCCCACAGTTTTTGCCCGCTGCAACCCGAAAAGCACATTGGGCGAGGCGCCACTGGTGCTTAGCCCAATGACGACATCGCCCGCTCGCACTAGCGCTGCCACTTGCCGTTCAAAAACCCGCTCAAACCCGTAATCGTTGCCGATGGCAGTGAGCGCTGCGACATCTGCGTTCAGCGCAATCGCAGGCAGCCCTTGTCGTTTTCTTTGAAACCGCCCCGTCAACTCCGCCACAAAATGCAAGGCTTCCGCTGCGCTGCCGCCGTTGCCAAAGCAAACGACTTTGTTGCCCTGCCGCAGGCATTCAACGAGCGCCGCCGCTAACTTCTCTACCGCATCGGCGCATTCTGCGCAGCGTTGCAACATTGCCACCGTTTGCGCTAACCGCTGCGGGAAACTCTCAGGCATTTTTGCCCCTCCTTTCCTGCACTTCAGCGCCCGATTTTCCAGCGGTCGTGCAACCACCACCATTGCTCAGGCGCCTGCAAAATCGCCTGTTCCAGTTGGCGACACAACCACTCGGTCGCTTCCGTCACTTCTCCGTCCCGCACGAAACGGGGTGGCAGCAAAACCCCTTGGTGTGTTCCGTCGGGCAAGCGGATGTCGTAGCAAAACACCAGCGGGACGCCCGTGCGGGCTGCCAGCAAGGCAGGCGTCTTGAACACTGAGGCAGGACGACCGAAAAACGGGACGATCAGCGCGCCCGTTCCATCGCCCGCATGTTGGTCCGCCAACAGCCCCAGCACTCCGCCCCGTCGCAGCACCCGCAGCGCCTCCCGCACTGAACCGAATTTGTCCAGCACCTGCATGCCCGCTTTTTCGCGGATGTGCCGAATAAATTGCCACGCCGCAGGGCTTTGCGGGCGGGCGACGACCCACAGCGGGAACGCTTGCGCCAGCCGCGCCCCCAGCAATTCAAAGTTCCCGATGTGCCCCGTGACCAAAATTAACCCGCTCCCGCGCTTCCACGCTGTTTGCGCCTCGTCTAACCCTTGCAGGCGCACCCGCGCGATGGCGTCTTTGGGTGCAGCGCCCATTTTCAAAAACTCCAGGGCTGTGAGGGCGACATGGTGGAACACCCTTAGCGCCAGCCGTTGGGCTTCCGCTTGCCCCCATTGAAACGCCCGCATGATGTTGTCCACAGCGATCGCCCGCCGCTTTGGTAGCGTCCGCCAAAGTAACTGCGCTAAGGGCGCTGCCAATGTAGGCAATCGCTCCCATGCCGTCACGGCTGCCGCTTGCATCAACGCAATGATAACCCACCGTTCCGCCAAGTAACGCCTCAAGCCCGTTCACCATCCACCTTTGCACCGAAGTTTTTTGGGGTAAAACTGGCAACCGCAGCCGTTCGCTCCTACTTCACTGCTCATCGTGCCACCGCCTCGTCCCCTGGGCACGCGGACAAGGCGGTTTGCAGCAAGGCGTTTTCGCCCCAGAACCAATGCAGGTGCACTTCCAGAATCCACAAGGGCACCCCTGCCTGCCAAACCTTTTGCCACTTCAATCCGTCTTTGCGGGTCGTCAGCACGCCGTCTGCTTTCCAGCGCCGCACCAGCGCGAGCACATCTTCCGCATCAGCCGGCGTGAAACGGTGATGGTCAGGGAAGCAAACCAACGCCACCACTTCACACCCCGCGCGTTGTGCTGTCAAAGCGAAATAGAGCGGGTTGCCGATGGCGGTGGCAGCCACAACCCGTAGCCCGCTCAGCGCGGTAACGGGGCATGATGCCTTTTGCTGCCATGCCCAAACGCCAGAAGGGACATAACCGAACGCCGCCAAGACTTTTGCGCCGTTTGCCCATGCGTTCAAACGCTCCTGCAGGGCGCGTCGCTGTGCTGTATCCAACGCATCGGCTTTGCTCAACACGACGACATCGGCGCGCTGAAGCGCTGCCAACGGTTCGCGCAACAGCGGGTTGTCAGGATGCAGCCACGCCATTGCGTCCCACAGCACGATGTCCAACTGCCGGTGCAGCCGCCGATATTGAAAGCCGTCGTCCAACACGATGGCTGTCGCACCGTTCACCAACGCTTGATGCGCTGTCGCAACGCGGTCGCGTCCTGGGTAAATCGGGCAGGGCAAAGTTGTCGCATGTTCCCTGACCTCATCGGCGTCGGCGGGCAGCGGGGTCAAGATAGCGGGGCGATGCCCGTGTTGATGCAAGCGGACAACAAGCCATTGGGTCAGAGGCGTTTTGCCTGTCCCGCCGACCGTGATGTTGCCGACGCTGATGACAGGCACAGGCAAGCGCACCGTCGGCTGGGGACGCAACGCGTTGCGCGCCCGCACTAAAAGCCAGAGCCCATCGCGCACCGTTTTGCTCATCGCGCGCGCCACCGTTTTACGGTCATCAACGATGGGCATGCTGATTGCCCGCAGCCAGCCTTCCCATTTGCTGCGCCATCCGCCTGCGAAAACGACCCGCACGGTCGCATCACCGCTCAACGCGTAAGGGTGCGATGGGCTTCGTTCTTCCGTTCGGCCCCTCCCCTGCCAGCAATTGGGCGATGGCATCGGCAGCGCGTTTGGCGGCACCGCGATGGCGCGCCAACAGTTGCTGCGCTTGCCATGCAATCGTTTGCCGCAACGCTTCCGAACGCAGCAACTTCCACGCCGTTTGCGCCAACTCCTCGGCATCCCGCACCCCAAACCCCAATCCCTCGCGCCGCAACAATTCCGCGTGGGGGCGAAAGTTGTCCACATGCGGACCGAACAAAACGGGGACGCCGTGCAGCAAGGGCTCCATGAGGTTGTGTCCGCCGCGTGGGATGAGACTTCCGCCGACGAACGCGACGGCAGCCAACCCATAAAGTTGTGCCAATTCACCGACTGTGTCCAGCACGATGACCTCGTTAGCGCGCAGCGGTTTGCCGTTGCACAGCGACCGCCGCAAGGGCGTGAGCCCATGCGCTTGCACCGTCGCCATCACGCTTCCCACCCGCTCCACATGGCGGGGCGCAAGCAGCAACCGTAAGGCGGGCAGGTGAGGCGATAGGCGCCGGTAAGCGCGTAAAACGGCGTCCTCTTCACCTGCATGGGTGCTGCCAGCGACCCACAGCAAATGCTCGCGGAACAGCCCCAGTTCCGACCGCAGCATCGCCTTTTGCCCCTCGCTCAACCCCACTTGGGGTTGGTCCAATTTGACATCGCCGATGACTTGCACGCGGTCGTGCGCCACGCCCAACTGGCGCAACCGTTCCGCGTCCATGTCGCTGCGCATCAGGCAAAGGTCCAAGTGGCTCAGCAGCCAGCGGTAAACCGGTTTGCCCAGCGGCGTTTGCGCCCGGGCAAAGGTGGCATCCGAAAGGCGCCCGTTGACCAAAACGATGTGTGCCCCATGTGTTTTGGCAGCGTGCATCAAATTGCCCCACAGTTCCGTTTCCACCAAGATGAGCGCATCGGGGCGCACCCGTTCCATCGCCCAACGCGGGAAAGGGGCAAGGTCAAAGGGCAAAAAGGCGAAGGCGTTAGCAGCCGGCACCCTTTGGCGCGCCGTCGCCATGCCCGTTTCCGTCACCGTCGTCAACAGCACCCACGCGTCGGGAAACCGACGGCGCAACGCCACGACTACACTGCTGGCAGCCACGACTTCACCGACGGAAACGGCATGCACCCAAAAGCGCGGGCGCCCCTTCGCCGTGCGCCACGCTAGCGGGTAGCGCCCCGTCCAATCGTAAAACGCCGTCGCCCGCGTTCCGTTGCGGACGCGTCGCCACCCGTAAGCGATGAAAGCGGGGCACAATAGCCAACTGACGGCACTGTAAGCCCAACGCCATTGCACGGCACATTGACACCCTGTCACGACGCTTATCGCCTCCACTGGCAGATTTTGCAGCACTCGTTAAAATGCTGCGATGCGGGAAAGGTGACACACGGGGTGAGTGGGCATGCAAAGTGTGGCGGATTGGCTGGAAAAGCGGTTCCAACTGCGCGAATACGGCACCGACATCCGCACCGAAGTCGTGGCGGGCATCACGACCTTCCTGACGATGTGCTACATCATCCTCGTCAACCCTGTCATCTTGAAAGCCGCAGGCATGGACGAAGGTGCGGTCATGGTCGCCACTTGCCTCGTGTCCGCTGTCCCGACCATCCTGATGGCGTTCCTTGCCAACTACCCTGTCGCTTGTGCGCCGGGCATGGGGCACAACGCTTTGTTCGCTTTTTGGGTTTGCAGCACTGCCCCTGGCGGTTTGGGGCTGCCTTGGCAGGCAGGCTTAGCGTGTGTGTTTCTCTCGGGCGTGCTCTTCGTCTTGCTATCGGGCGTGGGTTTTCGCGAGGCTATCATTGACGCCATCCCCGAATCGCTCAAACACGCCATCGCCGTCGGCATCGGGTTGTTCATCACGCTGATCGGCTTAGAGTGGGGCGGACTCGTCGTCGCCAGCGAGGCCACTTTGGTCACGATCGCCCACCAGACGCTGACGAGCACACCGACTTTAGCGTGCCTGTTCGGGCTGCTGGTGACAATTTGCCTTTTGGCGCTGGGTGTGCGTGCCGCCATTTTGATAGGCTTGTTGGCATCGGGCATCCTCGGCATCTTGACAGGCGTGACGAAGTTTCAAGGCGTCATCGCTCTGCCTCCGTCTCTTGCCCCGACGGCGTTCCAACTGAGTTTCGCACCTTTGCTGGCGTTGGGCGCGCAAAGCGTGCTTGTCGTGCTCATCTTGTTTTTGCTGGATGTGTTTGACACAGTGGGCACGCTTATCGGTGTCAGCGCGCAAGCGGGATTGCTGCGCAACGGCAAATTGCCTCGCGCCCGCGAAGCGTTGCTCAGCGATGCGATCGGCACGACTTTGGCAGGCTTGCTCGGTAGCTCCACCGTCACGGCTTACATTGAAAGCGCAACGGGCGTGCAAGCGGGTGGGCGGACCGGCTTGACGGCGTTGGTCGTCGGCATCCTGATGCTTTCGGGCTTGTTCTTTAGCCCGCTGGTAGCGATGCTGAGCGTGACAGTCATGTTCGGTAAAGTCGCAGGGCATCCGCTCATCGCCCCCGCGTTGATCACGGTCGGCGCTTTCATGATGACAGGTGTGCGCCACATCCCTTGGGACGATTTGACGGAAGCCTTCCCCGCCTTTTTGACCATCGCCCTCATTCCCTTCGGCTTCAGCATCGCTGATGGGATTGGCTTTGGTTTCATCACCTACGCTTTGCTTAAACTCGTCACGCGCCGCGCCCACGAAGCGTCATGGCTGCTTTATCTGTTAGCCGTCTTCTTTTTAGCGATGTTCCTTGCCCGCACCTTTATGGCAGGTTAGAGGCGTGCTGACGGCATCTATGAAGACGGAGGTGACTGACGATGGCAGGATGGACGCGACGGAAATGGCTCAGCGGTGTCGCAGGCATGGCGCTGAGCGGGATCACCGTCGGGCAATCAACGACCGTCCCCAAACGCCCACTGGGCAAAACGGGTGTCCAAGTGCCCGTCTTGGCGATCGGGGGCGGCAGTGCCTTCATGGCGATGAACGAGGACGAAGCAGGCAAGTTTCTGTGGCGGGCGCTGGAACTCGGCTTGACTTACTGGGACACCGCCCACAGTTACGGCAACGGTGCCAGCGAAATCCGCATGGGACGCGTTCTGAAAACCGAGCGGGCAAAAGTCTTTCTGGCGACGAAGACAGCGGCGCGCAGTTACGACGGTGCCATGCGACAAGTGGAGTTGAGCCTGAAGCGGTTGCAGACCGACCACCTGGACCTGATTCAGATGCACGACTGGCGCCCCAACGATGACCCCGTCGCCATCAGCAAAAAGGACGGCGTGCTAACAGCGTTGCGCAAATTGCGCGAAGAAAAAGTCGTCCGCTTCATCGGCTTGACAGGGCACACGACGCCCGACGGAATGCGCAAGGTGTTGGAACTTTACGACGACTTGGACACCGTGTTAATGCCCATCAACCCCGCTCAGCCGGATTTTGAGACGACCGTCATACCCACCGCTCAAAAGAAAGGCGTGGCGGTGCTGGCGATGAAAGTGACAGGACGACGGAGTTTGCTGGACAAAGCCCCAGCGCCTACATTGTTGCGTTACGCGTGGAGTGCCCCGATCGCCGCCGCCGTCGTCGGCATGACGGGCGTAGACATTTTGGAGACTGACACGCAACTGGCATTGCATTTTGTGCCGATGAGCGAGAGCGAACGCACCCAATTGCGACAACGCCTACGCGCCATGCGCGATCATCTGCCCTATCTGATAGCCGGCTACCGCGACGGGCAATTGGCGTAGCGCCCACGAGTGACCTGCCAACGGCAAGGAAGCCCGCAAAAGCGCGGGAGAGGCAGCAACTCGTGGTCTTGCGTATCAGGATCAGGGGCAACGCTACTTTGATTGCGGCGCCGGCGGCGATTTCCAAACAGGTGGGGCTTACCTTTCGCGACAAAACGACGCCGACATCCATCGGCAGCAAAACGGTCGCCCGTTCAGGAACTTTGCGGGGCGGACGGTGCGGCGAGACGGTCTGCAACGCCAACGGTTCCCACGAGTGCCAAAGTGCCAGCCCGCAGCGGCATCTCAAAGTGCACCCGCTGATCGGCAAAAAGCGCCGTCGTTTCGTCATCAACTCACCAATGCCTCGGAGGGCGCATCTCCTGATGCGCCGCTTTCCCCTGCGGCGGCTCACAGAGCCGCCCTCCGAACGAACCTTCAGCATCTCGGAGGGCGCATCTCCTGATGCGCCGCTTTCCCCTGCGGCGGCTCACAGAGCCGCCCTCCGAATGAACTCCATTATTCACTGTTTTCCACGACCGCGCTGACGACCTCCGCATCAAGGGTGGTCCAAACAGACATCGCCGACGCTCCATCGCTCGCGACGGCTCTGAGACAAAACTGGCTTGAAAGAGCATGACTTGAGGGAACCCGGCAGCGCTAACCTGCGCCCATCGGGGAGACGCAAAAACGCCACGCTAAGGGCGTATAACGAACGACCCATCAGCCCTCGTTCGGGTCAAAGATCTAAACGCATCAGCCCACTGCTGTCGGGACAGTCACCGACGCCCCTGCCGCATCGGTAGCGGAAGCGAACCGAAAGGCAGGCAGCGGAACGAGGAAAGGCGCGGACGACCTCGGCGGCACCACAAAGCGCGGTCAACGCAGTCAGCACCAGGGTGACGGACACGCGGAACAAGCGCAACTGCACCGCTTGTCCCCTCTCAGCCGTCATACTTTCTGACACAGACAGGAGGGTGACGACGATGGGCAAGATAACGCGCCGCGCGTTCGTGAAGGTTATCGGGTTGGCGAGCAGTATCGGCGTTGCAATAGGCGCGCAACAACCCTGTCGCTACGGAGGGTGGACAAGGATGAAAGCGCCGGCGACGGGCTTTTTCCGCACGGAATGTATTGACGGCGTGTGGTGGTTCATTGACCCTGACGGGCATCGGTTCCTTTCCAAGGGCGTCAACCATGTCAGTTTTCAAGGTGACCACTGCCCCGCCCTCGGCTATTCGCCTTATCAGCGCGCCGTGCAGGCGAAATACGGCAGCGAAGCGAAATGGGCGGAGGCGACCACCCAGCGGCTGCGGGCGTGGGGCTTCAACACGATCGGAGCGTGGTCGTCGGCGTCGCTGTTCCGCTTGATGCCTTACACGCTCATCTTGAACATGGGGGCGCGAGCGGGCGCCAATTGGCTTAAGGGCACTTTTCCCGATGTCTTTGCCCCACAGTTTCGGCAAGTGTTAGATGACATTGCCGCCAAAGAATGCGCGCCCCGCAGGGCTGACCCGCTGCTGGTCGGTTACTTCACCGACAACGAGTTGCGCTGGGGACCCGATTGGCGGTCGCCCCGCCACCTGTTGGACGATTACCTGCTCACGCTGCCGCCCGACGCACCGGGCAAAAGGGCGCTGCTGGACTTTTTCCGCAAACGCTACTTGCGCATTGAGGGCTTCAACAAAGCGTGGGGGCTGAACTTGCCCGATTGGGATGCCCTTTTGAGGTTGACCGAACTGCCTCCGGCGCCGACGGAAGCGGTAGAACAGCAGCGCCTTGCTGACCGGTTGGACTTTTTGCGCCTCATCGCCCGCGAGTATTTCCGCGCCTGCTATGACGCCATCCGCCGGCACGACCCTAACCATTTGATTTGGGGCGTGCGGTTTGCGGGCTATGCCCCCCGCTCTGTCGTGGAAGCGATGGGTGACTTCGTAGATGTCGTCTCCTTCAACACCTACGCCTTTGAGCCGCCTGTCAAAACCCTTCACGAATTGCACCGCCTTACAGGCAAACCCGTGATGATCACCGAGTTCTCGTTCAAGGCGATGGACAGCGGATTACCTAACACGAAGGGCGCAGGACAACCCGTCCCAACGCAGAAAGACCGCGCCGACCGTTTTGAACGGTTCGTGACAGGGCTGATGCGGTTGCCCTATTGCGTCGGTTACCACTGGTTTCAGTGGAACGACCAACCCGCACAGGGACGCTTTGACGGTGAAAACAGTAACTTCGGGCTGGTCAAGGAGAACGATGAGCCGTGGGAGTTGTTGACGCAACGGATGGCTGAGGTAAACCCGCGCCTGGAAGCGGTGCACGCTTCAGCCACCAAAGGGTAAATGGGCTAAAGGCGTGTAAGTCGGACCTTCGCGGGAAAGGTCGCTGCGAAACAGCGTCAACTGGCGCGCCACCGTCACGCCGAACATGGCGCCGGCGTAACGCTGTAGCACGGTCAGCACCGCCGCCAGCCCGTTGAAAGTTTTGACCCGTCCGAGCGTGATGTGGGGATGAAACGCTCGCTTTTCAGGCGGAAAGCCCAACCGCTCCATCGCCGCTTCCACCATGCGGTGCAACTGCAGCAACTCGCGGGGCGCATCCACGCCGACCCACAAGACGCGGGGGCGCCGCAAATCGGGGAAACCGCCAACCCCTCGCACCGTGAAGGTAAACGCTGGCGTTGCTCGCGCCACCGCTCCTAGCGCTGCTACGATCTCGGTGATTTGCCCTTCGGGCACTTCGCCCAGAAACTTCAGCGTTAAGTGCAAGTTTTCGGGCTCCACCCACTTAACGGGGGCGCCTGTGCGGGACAATTCTACCAGCAACTCCGTTAGCACTGTCCGCACTTCGTCGCTGAGCGCTAACGCGATGAAACTACGCACTGCCATCGCCCGGCTCACCATGCCCAAACCATAACCCGCTGCGGACGCGAAGGCAACCCTTGCGCGAAGGTCTACCCCTACGGGAGGAGCAGTGGCAAAGTTTGTGGAGGAACTTGCGAAGGAGGCTGTCGTCTGATGCTCAAGACCCACCACTGCGGGACATTGCGCCCACAGCATATCGGCGAAACGGTAACCGTGTGCGGGTGGGTGAATCGCATCCGCGATCACGGCGGCGTCGTGTTCATTGACCTGCGTGACCGCAGCGGCGTCGTCCAATGCGTGTTTGACCCGCAGGATTGCCCGCACGAAGTCGTGGCAGCGGCGCGGGAGGTCGGCAACGAATGGGTGCTGAAAATCACGGGCGTCGTTGCCCGTCGCCCGTTGGGCACAGAAAACCCGAGGCTGCCGACGGGTGACATTGAGGTGCGCGGGCGCGCGCTGGAAGTGCTCAACCCCGCCAAACCGCTGCCTTTTCCCGTCACCGCCGACGAGATGACTGTAGACGAATGGGTGCGGCTCAAACACCGCTACTTGGATTTGCGCCGCAAACGCATGCGGGACATCCTTGAGTTACGCCACCGCTTCGTCAAAGCCGTCCGCGACTTCATGGATGAAAATGGCTTTTGGGAGATTGAGACGCCGCTGCTGTGGAAGCACACACCCGAAGGCGCGCGAGAGTTTCTCGTCCCGTCGCGGTTGCACGCAGGTAAGTTTTTCGTCTTGCCCCAATCGCCCCAAATCGCCAAGCAATTGCTGATGGTCGCCGGCGTGGAGCGCTACTTCCAAATCGCCCGCTGCCTGCGCGATGAGGACCCGCGCGCCGACCGCCAACCCGAATTCACGCAGATTGACATTGAGATGAGTTTCGTCACCGCCGACGACATCTACGACTTGGTCGAGCGGATGCTGCAATATGCGCTGGAAAAAGCCGCAGACATCAAGGTCACCATCCCCTTTCCACGCATCACTTACGCCGACGCGATGGAGCGCTACGGCAGCGACAAACCCGACCTGCGGTTCGGCATGGAACTCGCAGACATCACCGACATCGTCGCGCAGAGCGCCTTCCGCGTGTTTGCCGAGACAGCGGCGAAAGGCGGGCAAGTGAAGGCGTTGCGCGTGCCCAACATGGCGACAGCGTCCCGCAAGGACATCGCCGACCTGACAGAGTTCGCTAAACGCTACGGGGCGAAAGGCTTGGCGACCTTCGCGCTGGGCGATGGCGAAATCCGTTCGCAAGTCGCCAAGTTCCTGACGGACGGTGAACTGCGGGCGATTTTTGAGCGCTGCGGGGCGCAAACGGGCGATTTAGTTTTGGTCGTCGCCGATGAACCGGAAGTCGTCGCGGCAGTGTTGGGCAACCTGCGGCTGAAGCTGGGGCGACAGTTGGGGTTAGTGCCAAGCGACGGGCAAAGCGCGTGGCGCTTCGTTTGGGTCGTGGATTTCCCGCTGCTGCAATGGGACGCCGACGAAAGGCGCTACACGCCGTCCCATCACCCCTTCACTTCACCGTACCCCGACGACCTGCCGTTGCTGCAAGAGGGCGCGGCTGCCTTGAGCGACCCGAATTACCCCGTGCCCAAAGGGCACCGTGATCACCCCCTTGGCAAGGTGCGCGCTTACGCTTACGACATCGTGCTCAACGGCTATGAAATCGGTGGCGGCAGCATCCGCATTCACCGGCGGGAAGTGCAAGAGTTGGTCTTCCGTGCCATTGAGTTGCCGCCTGAGGAAGCGCGACGCAAGTTCGGCTTCCTGTTAGACGCCTTTGAGTTTGGCGCACCGCCGCACGGTGGCATCGCGTTGGGCTTGGACCGCATCATCGCCTTGCTGGCAGGTTGCGAAGCGACTGCGCCCGAAACGGGCTTGCCTTACCTGAACATCCGTGAAGTCATCGCCTTCCCCAAGACGAGCACGATGCAAGACCCGCTAACGGGCGCTCCAACCCCTGTGGACGAAAAAGTGCTCGCCGAACAGCACATCGCTTTGCGTCCCGAAGCGCTGGAAGCGCTGCAGCGCGAGCCAACGACAGACGACGCATTGGCAGGACAGTGATGTCTATGAGTGAGTGGATGGTCGTGCTGACCGGTTTACCAAGCGAAATTGCTGCCGCCCAATCATGGCTGAACGCCAACGGCGTGCCGACTTTCGTGCGGGACGCTGACCCTTACACGGGCACTAAATCCCTTCTGGTGCCTGCGTCCCAGTTGGACCGAGCCCGCAAACTGCTACAGGCGTTGCTGACCGCCGATTGGGACGGTGGCGAAACCGGAGGCGAAGCCGAACAGGAGTGAGGCGAGAGGGCATGTCATTAACGGCAGCGGAGCGGACGATTTTCGCCGACCTGTTCGCAGCGGTCGCTGAGGAAATGGGCAATGCGTTGATGCGCCTATCGTTTTCGCCTAACATCAAGGAGCGGCGGGATTTTTCCTGCGCCGTCTTTGACGCGCAAGGGCGCATGGTCGCCCAAGCGGCGCACATCCCCGTCCATCTCGGTTCCATGCCGCTGGCGGTGCGGGTCGCTTTGAGCGCGTTCCGTGAATTTGCGGCAGGCGATGTCGTCATCCTTAATGACCCATTTGCGGGCGGGACTCATTTGCCCGATGTGACGGTCATCGTGCCTGTGTTTTGGCGGCGCCGCCTTTGGGGCTTCGTCGCCAGCCGCGCCCACTACGCCGACATCGGCGGGGCAAAAGCCGGTTCGCTCTTTGCGGCGACTTCTATCTTTGAGGAAGGCGTTCGCATTCCACCCATCAAACTGTGGCAAGGTGGCAAGTTAAACGCGGCAGCGATGGCGCTGCTGCGCGCCAATGTCCGTTTGCCTGACCAACTGCAGCGGGATCTGGAAGCACAAAGGGTCGTCGGCGAACTGGGCGCCCGACGGGTCAATGAACTGCTGGCGCGCTACGGTGCGCGACGGTTCAATGAAGCGGTCACCGATTTGCTGGCTTACGCCGAGCGCATGATGCGCTCGGTCATCGCTCAAATTCCCGACGGCGTTTACGCGTTCACCGATATGCTGGACGACGATGGCGTCAGCGACGAACCCGTTCCGATTTGCGTGCGGTTGACGATTGCAGGCGAACGCGCCGTCGCCGATTTCACCGGCACAGCGCCCCAGCGCGTTGGCAGCATCAATTGCCCGCTGACAGTAACTTTGGCGGCAGTGCGTTACTGCTTTTTGTGTTTGGCGCCCGAAGGGATGCCGCTGAACGAAGGGGCGTTTGCGCCGATTGAAGTCGTTGCGCCCGCAGGAACGGTCGTGAACGCCGTTTTTCCCGCAGCGGTCGCGGCAGGCAATGTGGAAACCTCGCAACGCATCGTGGATGTCGTCATGGGCGCGCTGGCGCAAGCGTTACCCGACCGCATACCTGCCGCCAGTTGCGGGACGATGAACAATTTCGCCTTCGGCGGTTACGACCCGCTGCGTCAACGCCTGTTCGCCTACTACGAGACAATCGGTGGCGGTGCGGGCGCATGCCCACATAAAGACGGCGCTGACGCCGTTCATGTCCACATGACCAACACACAAAACACGCCCATTGAAGCGCTGGAGATGGAATTGCCCGTGAGGGTCACGCGCTACGAACTGGCGATGGACAAAGCGGGTAAGGGCAAACATCGCGGCGGCGCTGGCATCGTGCGCGAGGTGCAGTTTCTCGTGCCTGCGCAAGTGTCCATCATCAGCGAACGACGCAAATACGCCCCTTACGGATTGCAAGGTGGCGAAAACGGCGGTCTCGGCGAAAATTGGCTCGTCCGACAGGACGGGACGACGCAACCGTTGCCGGGCAAAGTGTCACTGACGGTGCAAGCAGGCGAACGCATCCGTATCGTCACCCCCGGCGGGGGCGGTTGGGGCAAGCCCGTAAGCGAAAAGGCGACGGGGTGAAGCGTGATGCGAGTGGCTGCCATCGGTTACGGCGCCTTTGGCAGGTTTGTGCTGGAAGCATTGAAGGAGTTGCCCGAAGTGCGTCTCTACGCTGTCGCCGGACGCTCCGCTGAACGGGTGCGAGTGTTCGCGGAACAAATGGGCATCGCCCGCTGGACGACCGATTGGCAAACGCTCGTCGGCGACCCGCAAGTAGACATCGTTTGCGTGCTGACGCCACCAGATACACACGCTGCCATCGCCATCGCTGCCGCTCAACACGGCAAACACTTGTTCATTGAGAAGCCGTTGGCACTGACGCTGGACGATGCCGATGCCATCATCGCTGTCGTTCAGCAAAAGGGCGTTCGCGCCGTCGTTAACCATATCATGCGCTATCACCCGCTTTACGCTTGGCTTAGAGAGCGCATTGCCGATAGCGGGATGGGAGCGGTGCGCAAAGCGTGGTTCGTCAATTTTGCCAGCAGCGAAGGGATTGCGCCAGACCATTGGTTTTGGGACGAGCGCAAAAGCGGCGGCGTGCTGGTAGAGCACGGCGTTCACTTTTACCACCTGTTTGCGTGGCTGCTGGACGATACGATAGAACCCGTCACCACTTTCGGGCATGACCCGTTTGAGGCGTGGAGCGTCGTGCGGTTCCCCCGCCATGATGCATGGGGCGCGTTTTACCATTGCTTTGACAAGCCCGGCGCCTTAGAACGCAATTGCGGTGGCATCGCCTTTGAGCGCGGCTATGCCCTGTTTGAAGGCTGGTTGCCCCTTGCCGTGCGCATAGAGACGGTGCGCGATGGAACGGTTCGCGTTGAGGAACGGCGAATGCCGATGAGCAAAGAGCGTTTGTATCAGCAACTCATCCAAAGCGCCTTCAATGATTTGCTGACTGCCATCCGCCACCCGCAGCATCATGTCGCCGCTGATTTGCATTCTGCCCGCGACGCCGTGCGTGTCGCGTTGCAGGCAACTGCTTTACGGAGGGACGAGAAATGGAAAAAGTCGGGTTAGCGGTTGGGCTGTTGTTGATCGTGCTTTTCACCCAAGCAACACCCGAACGCGTGGAGCGGCAGATAGAACATGCCTTGCGCCAAGCCCTCCCTGCCCGCCATGTGGATGTGGAACTGGACGGCGCGCCGGGGTTGCCGACGCTGCGGGGCAAGTTCCGCAAGATGACCATCACAGTGGAAGGGCTGTCGTTTCGGGGCGGACAATTGATGGAGATGTTGCCCGTGCAATTTGCGACCAAAGCGGAAAAGGAAGGGCGCGTCGGCGAAATCTTCGTCTCGCTCCACGACGCCGATTACGAAGGGTTGCGCATTGCCACCTTGAACGCTCACGCACGAACGGTGCGGTTTGACCTAAAAGCGTCGCTGCGACTGCACCGCTTGGTGCTCGTAGCCGCTTCTACGGGCACAATGACAGGGTTCATCCCCCTTGAAGCCCTGCAGCGTTACCTCGCGGCAAAAGCGGCAAGCGAAGGCGTGGACGATTTGCAGGTGACTTTGGGCAACGGCGATGCCGAGGTGCAAGGGCGCTGGCGCGTTACGGTCGGTGACACGGTCATCGGACGGTTACCCTTTAGCGCAACGGTGCAGTTGTTTCCTGCCAACGACAACGAAGTCCATTGGCGGTTGACGCAAGTGCGCGTGGCGCAAATTTTGCCGCTACCCGCCGATTGGTTGCAGGAACGGCTCAAACGCTTTAACCCGCTGATGAAATTTGACCTTGCCCCGTTACAGTTGACCCTACACACCGTGCAGGTGACGCCCCAAGGCGTGTCGTTAGCCGCCAATTTTTCCCTTGCGCCTGCAAAAGACTGATAGACAGGTCTCACTTCTGAGGGCGTTTGAAGTGCTTGTCGGCGAAATCCATGAACCGCTCCCAGTCATACTCTGTCAGGTTATGTCCACCGCTGCGAATGTGGTAGCCAACTGTGCCCATGACTGGTTGGTTGAGTGCGGGTATCTCTCGTGTGGGCAAACCTTCTGTGCCCAGCAACTTGTAAACGGGATCGGCAAACTTCGCCGCCAAAAATTCGGCGCGTGGATCTGACCATGCATCATCGGCGGCGCTGGCAATGTAAACGGGACGAGGTGCTACTAACGCGATGAGCAT
Organism: bacterium HR17; assembly: GCA_002898575.1. Taxonomy (NCBI): domain Bacteria; phylum Candidatus Fervidibacterota; class Fervidibacteria; order Fervidibacterales; family Fervidibacteraceae; genus Fervidibacter; species Candidatus Fervidibacter japonicus. The sequence continues at coordinate 63,935 of BEHT01000009.1, read as the reverse complement.
ATGTTGGTCAACGGGTAAATCGCTTTCACGGTCGCGATAGCCTTTGAAGTTTTCGCAAAACCAATGGGGGAATTGTGCGATGACTTGCGCCAGCGTTTGACGACGGTTCAACCGCCACAAACCGCCCCCACAGTTAGCGATAGCGAAGCGTTCATCTTGCGCCGCTGCCCACAACGCTGCCCGTGCTAAGCGCGAAAAGCCTAACACAATGACACGGTTGACATCCACATCTTTGTCCGTTTCAAGGTAGTCCATAGCACGACTCAAGCCCCATGCCCATGCTGCTGTTGCACCCCATGCGTCGTCAAGTCGCTTTGCGCCAAACAAACGGTCAAATGCCGAAAACACGCCATAGCGGAAACATTCGGCGAAATCAGGAACGATGTCGCCATAGTAAGCCGTCACTATGCCGTAACCGCGCGCGAGGATTTTTCTGAGAGGACACCAAGGGTCTTTGCCCCTCATTAACGCGGGAGGCGTGAACCGCCAACTCCCCCACCAAATCGGTTTGAGGCGAATGGCAGGATCATCAGCGATTGCGTGGTTGCCGAAAAAGTTCAGCAGCAGGAAAACAGGCACGGGGCGCTTGACATCGTTGGGCAAGTAAATCAGCAAATCCATGTTCGGTCCGTCAGGTTTACCTGTGAACAAGATGCGAACTTGCTTGCGAGTTGCTTTACCATTCAGCGCATTTCTGTCAAGATCAAAGACCTCAAAGGTCATGCCCGCAGGTTTGCCGATGGGCGCTCTGCCATACATGTGGGTTCGGAACAACTCAAGAATTTCGGGTCTTCGTTTGGTTCGCCAAAGTTCGGGTGTCGTCACTTTTGTCCCGTCAAGGCAAATGAGTGGATCAGGGAGCGTGTAGGATAGGACTTTTGCCTCATCGTAGATGACATCTGGTCTCCTTTCGCTGAGTTTTTTTGACAAGTTCAGGATTGGGCTGCCACCCTTGCTGTCCTTCACCTACAACTTGAGCCAATGCCACAAGCAACACCCACAACATCCCGTTTCACCTCGGCAGCGCCTCGGAGGGCGCGTCTCCCGACGCGCCGATTTCTCTCTTTTTCGGCGGCTCAAGAGAGCCGTCCTCCGAAGAGCCACTCCCCGAGAAGCACCGTTGCCGTTCGGAGGGCGCGTCTCCTGACGCGCCGATTTCTCTCTTTTTCGGCGGCTCAGGAGAGCCGCCCTCCGACCAAATCCCATCATTCAACCGCAGGCAGAATTATCGTCTACCCCAACTTGAATGCTTTCACCGCTTGAACGAAGGCATCCATTTCGGTTTTTGTGCGTTTTTCTGTGACGGCGAGAAGCCAGCCATTTTCAAGTTCGGGGTAATAGCGACGCAACGGTAAGCCACCGAGAAAGCCTTTGCTGATGAGGGACTTGTTGAGTTGTTTGGGATCAACAGGCAACTTGACGGCGAATTCTTTGAAAAATGGGGCGTTGAACAGGAGCGGTATGCCGATGTTTTGAAGTTGCTCTGCGAGGTAATGGGCTTTCTGCGTGCAAAGTTCTGCCACTTGACGAATGCCCTGTTTGCCCATCAAGGCTAGGTAGGCTGCAGCGGTGATGGCACACAAGGCTTGGTTCGTGCAAATGTTGCTGGTTGCCCGCTCGCGTCTTATGTGTTGCTCGCGAACTTGCAAAGTCAGGACGAACCCTCGCTGCCCTTTCGCATCCACCGTTTCGCCGACCAGTCGCCCGGGCATTTTGCGGATGAACTCCTTTTTGCAAGTGAAAATCCCCAGAAGCGGTCCACCGAAACTCGGTGGCAAACCCAAACTCTGCCCCTCAGCGACAGCAATGTCGGCGTTGTATTCGCCAGGTGGTTTCAGCACTCCCAAACTGATGGGATCAAAAGCGACGATGAACAATGCGCCAACTCGGTGCGCCATCGTTTCCAATTCGTTCACAGGTTCAAGGCAACCGAAAAAGTTCGGGTGCTGAACGATAACACAACAAGTTTGATCGTCACATTGCTTCCGCACAAATTCAACATCGGACACACCTACATCAGGCAAATAAGGCACTTCAACGAATTGAAGTTTCATGCCCGCAGCGTAGGTCTTGATAACTTGTGTCCAATGGGGGTGCAGTGTCTTGGGCAAAAGAACTTTCTGCCGCCCGTTAATGCTGTGCGCCATCAGAACCGCTTCCGCCAAAGCAGAAGCGCCATCGTAAAGCGACGCGTTGGATACTTCCATGCCTGTCAAGTCACAAATAAGCGACTGATACTCAAAAGTCGCTTGCAGCGTCCCTTGCGACGCTTCCGCTTGGTAGGGCGTGTAGGCGGTGTAGAATTCGTTGCGACTGGTGATGTGCTGGACGGCAGAAGGGATGTAGTGGTCGTAAATGCCAGCGCCGAGAAACGGGACGAGGGACGGGGGACGAGGGACAAGATCATCTTGTAACTCACCGAGCGGTATGTTTTGAGCGGCGAGGGAACGAAGGTGACGCATCAGTTCCGGTTCGCTCAATGCAGGAGGTAAATTGAGTGTCGCTTTCTCTCGCAACTCAGCGGGAATATCGGCGAACAGATCGTCAACGCTTTTTGCACCGATGGCGCGCAGCATTTCAGCGCGGTCATCGTCTGTGTTGGGCAAGTAGGGGAAATAGCGTCGCTCGCTCATAATCGCCCCTCCTGCTCCAACATGCGCCGATACTGTTCGGCGCTCATCAGCGATTTGAGTTCGTCAGGGTCGCTCATCTCCACGACGATGAGCCAGCCATCGCCGTAAGGGTCATCGTTGATGATTTCGGGATGGTCAATAGCGTTTTGATTGACGGCAGCGACGGTGCCCGAAACGGGTGCAAACAATTCTTCGTCGGCTTTAACCGACTCAATCACGCCAAAGGGTTGCCCCGCTTGAACGCGATCGCCGATTTTAGGCAACTCAAGGTAGGTGACATCGCCCAGTTCGCTTTGGGCGTAATCGGTGATGCCGATGACAGCGCGGTCGTTTTCCACGCGCACCCACTCGTGCGTCGGTGAATAAAGCAATGCATCGGGAAACCGCAACTCCGCCAAAATGGCTCCCTCCTTCGCTTATCGCTACCGCTCATAAATGTGCCGCACTTTCGCTATCCGTGCCGTTTAGGACCGTTAAGGCGCAAGACGGCGACAATGCCCAAATGGTCGGATGGATAGGTGCCGTCGGCATCAGGGGCGTCACCGACGAGACGGATTTCGTCCACGGTGAAAGCGTCCGAGGGCGCCAATAGCACATAGTCAATGCGGTGCTGCGGGGCGTGGCTGGGGAAAGTGAACCCATCGGCGTCCCCGCGTCCCAGTTGCCACGCATCGGCGAAAGGTGGTCGGGCGCCGCGCAGCAGCCGCAGCGGTGGCGCGTCGGGCGTGTCGTTGAAGTCGCCGACCAAAATCTTGGGTCGGTCGCTGCGTTGCCATAGCCACTGTATCAGTTGGGCGACGCTGCGTTCGCGGGCGACACGCGACAGGGACAAGTGGGTGACGCAAAATTCCACCAACCCGTCGGGCAGTTCCACTTGCACCCACACGGCAACGCGGTCTTCGGTATCTCTGGGGTCGGACGGGTCGCGGGGAAAGGGCAGCCGCGCCGCCGCGACGATGGGGTGTTGGCTCAGGACGGCTTGCCCCAGCATTTTGTCGGGGCGACGGTAAGCGGGCTGAAAGTGCACGAAGGGGTAGCCCGCTATCCGCGCCAGTTGCACCGCTTGGTGGTCGCCGGGCGGGTTGAACTCTCGCCAATCACAGGCTTCCTGCAATCCGACGATGTCCGGCTGCTCACGGCGCAGCAACTCCGCGATAAGCCGCTTGCGTCGTTCCCAATCACCGTTGTAGCCCCAAATGTTCAGTGTCATGACCTTGACTTGCATGCCAGTCACTACCCCGCTGTTGTGGCGTTGAACGCATGACAAAATTGGCACGATGTCGCAATAGAAGCCACACGGCGTATCGGCACGGAGGTGCAAAGGGATGCAAAAGCAAACGCGGCGTGCTTTTTTACAGCAGACAATGGCATTGGCGTCAGTAAGTGTGTTGAGCCGATCGGTGCGGGGCGCTAACGAACGCATCGGTGTCGCTGTCATCGGTTGCGGTGGCATGGGTAACGCCCACATCAACACCCTGTTGGCGCTCAAAGAAAAGGGCGAACCCGTTGACATCGTGGCGGTGTGCGATGTGTGGCAAAAGCGACGGGACGCCGCCGCCCAACGGACGGGCGCCCAACCTGTCAGCGACTACCGGCGGGTGCTGGACGACAAGCGAGTGGACGCCGTTTGTATCGCCACACCTGACCATTGGCATGCCCAAATCGCCGTTGAAGGAATGGAAGCGGGCAAGGACGTTTACTGCGAAAAGCCGATGACGCATTGGAAGACGCTGAGCCAACCGAAGCGCATCGTGGCGACAGTCAATCGCACCCGACGGGTGCTACAGGTCGGCACGCAAGGCATGTCCGACAGCATCTGGGAACAGGTCGCTGATCTCATTAAGGCGGGCGACATCGGGGCGTTGATGCAGGCGCAAGCGGCGGACATGCGGACAGGACATTGGAGCGTGTTGTGCGGGTGCGAAAAGGACATTGACCCCGACGCAAAGCCTAATGTAAACTTGGATTGGGACATGTGGCTGGGTTGGCAGTTCGGGTTGGCGCCCCGGCGCCGATGGGAGCCGGCACGCTTTTTCGCCTTCCGCGTCTTTTGGGACTATTCGGGCGGACTCGCTACCGACTGGTTTCCCCACATCCTGACGCCGCTGGTGCGGGCGATGGGGTTACGGTTCCCCAAACGCGTCGTCGCGTCCGGCGGGCTCTATCACCCTGATCACAAGGAGCGGTGGGAGGTGCCCGACACTTTCCAGATGGTCGTGGAGTATCCCGACGGTCCGTCCATTCACCTCATGGCGTGCTTGGGCAATAACTGGGGTGCCCCCATGCTCATCCGCGGCAGCAAAGCGACCCTCGTTTTTGAAGGGCAAGGGGCTGTCATCTACCCACAAAGGGAAATCCTCGGCGATGCGCCTCGCAAGGAGATCGCCCGCACGCGCCCAGGGTCGCTGGAAGAGCATTGGCGCGATTTTTTGCGTTGCGTCCGCACCCGTGAACAGCCCCGCAGCAACGCACAGTTGGGCTACTATGTCATGACCGCTCTGCACATGGGTATTCGGTCGTTCTGGGAAGGGCGTGCCATGACCTTCGACGAGCGAACGGAAACAGTCCGACCAGCGTAAGCGTTTTGTTGTGGCGGCAGCCCTTCCCGCAACGAAATGCCGCACGCTGGAGGTGGGCTTTCCAAAAGAGGCGTCAATACCATTCCCACTGCAGCCCTTCTATGGCGTCGGCGTTCTCCAGCGTGGCTTCCATACGGTCGCCGACCCAACGGTAAACGACAGTCGGTATGACGCCCCGCTCCCAGTCCGCCAGCGGCAACAAAGGCACTCGGCACGGGTAAGGCGCCTGCCGCCTCACCCGCACGACACCTCTCACGCGGTCAATTTGCAACCCACACAACGCCATCAGGTAACCGACGCTGGTGATACCGCGGGGGTAGAAGCACAAGTTGTTGGTCAGGTAGGTGTCAATAAAGCCTTTCGTGAGCCCAGCGGTGTTCATGAAGGCTTGAAGGGCGAAGTAGCGGGGTGCGTTGTCGGGCAGCGGAGCGTTAAGGTAGGCGGCAATGAAATCGCGCCAGAGGTTTTGCGAAACCCAAACATTGCTCCGATCGGCACTGGTGTGGGTGCAACCGTATTCGCTCAACGCCGCCCGATACGCCTGCACGATGTCAACCCGCAGGCGGTCGTAGTCTAACGGCGGCAAGTTGTCGCTCAGCAGCAGGTAGAGCAACCCGTTAGCGGTGTAGATGGAATAGGCGTCCCATCCGATAAGTGCCCCTTGCAGTGGCTGTCCTGTCCATGCGTCCACCAACCCGTCGGCGGTGCGCTCCAAGCAGACAGCGTAATGGTCGCCCAGCCACGCTTGATCGTCCAGCGTCTTGCGGATTCGGGCGACAATGGTGCGGCACCGCTCCGCCCACACCGCGTCGCCTAGCGCGTCCGCCATTTGCGCCGCCGCATGGCACGCGCAAAGGGTCTTGACGGCGAGGTAAACTTGCTCGCGGGCAAATTGCACAGCGGGCGACGCGTCGTCAATCGTGTTTGCCGTGCCGCGATTAGGAAAACCGTTGCCCGTCGTGTCGCTCCGCTCCAAGTAATCGGTCAGGCGTTTGGCTAAGTCGGCATGGCGCTCAACCAGTTCACGCTTGCCCGTCCAGCGCCAAAGGCAGTGCAGCATCAGCAAAAAGTTGGCGTTTTCCTCCACCGGCATCGGATGGTGGTAAGCCTGCCGACCGACTTCCAACTGACCGCCCATGTCGTGGGCGAGGTAATTGCCGACTTCGTCGCGCATCTCAAACAGTGCCCACTCGTCCAGCAGCAATTCCAGCAACTCGGACCAAAGGGCGATGTAAATGAGGGCATCGTTGTATTCCACATCAACGGTGCTGTGGAAGTGGCAAGAGCCTTCCCACACGCTGAACCACTCGTTGCCGTCGTCGCGGACGACCCACCACGAATTGAGTAGAAAGTTTTGGAACGCAAAGCGGATCAAATCCGCTTGGGCTTTCGTCAGCCCTGCTTCGTCCAGCAGGTTTTCCATCGTCTGGGTTTTGCTCAGCAGTTCATCGCGGTGGCGGACAGCGAAATCGGCGACGGCGTCCACATCGGTGAACAGCCAGCGGTACTTGAAAGACGCCGGTTGACCGAAGACCGTCAGCACCGGTTCGTCTACGAAAGCGCACCAGACCAACTCAAATCGACGGCGGGCGGGGTCATCTAAATCAAAGCGGAATGCGATGCCATCGTCCAGCAACTCGGCACCCGGCGCGAGGGGCACCAAGCGTTCCTCGCACCACCACGCTTCCTCACCGCGCCCCCAGTCGGTGGGCGGCTGGCGTTCGCCTTGCCAAACCCTTTTGGGAACGGAGTAGCCCAATTTGAGACGGTCGTGGGCAGGCGTGAAGTGCAACCCGTCCCGCTGCAGCCGCAAAAACACGCGCCCACGCTGGGTCACACGGGACGGGGTCGTCCAAAACACCCGCTCCCCTTGAGGAAACACTTCCAATCGCACCACAAAAAGCGGTGCCAACGACGCCCACTCATCACGGGGGTAGAAAGGCGCAACGATGTCCGCTCGCAATCCGATGCCTAACGCCACGGACCGCGCCGTGTAACTGACGCCGCATAGCCGCAGGTGCTGTTCGGTTACCTCAAAAAGCGGGAAACGGCGGGTAAACGGCAACGCCCGCACCTCACCGTCCTCACTTTCCACCCCGATGGCACAATCGGTCGGGAAATCCAGCCAGCGTCCCAGCGCGGAGTGAAGGACATGGCGGGCATCTGGGTCAAAGACGAGGGTGAAGCGCGACCCCAACCGACTCACTGGCGTCGCCATCAGTTCCATTCCTGTCTGCCCCCCTGCGCTCGGTGCGTGCCAAAATCATCAACACGACGCTATCATAATGGCGCACAGCAGCGTCAATGTCACAGGGAAGGAATATAGCGGTAGGTGCAAACAGATGTTATAATTTGGATGCCGGTTGTGCCGGGGTGGCGGAACCGGCAGACGCGGGGGACTCAAAATCCCCTGGGCTTAACGCCCGTGCGGGTTCAACTCCCGCCCCCGGCACTTTCGCTTGGCGCGTTTTTACTCCCCACCCTTGACACTTTCGTTTCATCCAAACTCCCCCTTGCAGTTGAATTTTCCTTTCAGCAGCGCCTCGGAGGGCGCATCTCCTGACGCGCCGTTACGGTTTTCACCCCATTTTTCGGCGGCTCAGGAGAGCCGCCCTCCGACTAAACCAACTTGCACACATTCAACAGAGGCGAGAACGGTGGCTGCAAGTCGTAGAGGAAGGAGCGCCCTGGCAGGTTGTGGAAGGGAGAATACAACAATTGGAAAAGGAGGGAGAACGATGGCGGCAAGTCATCGGAGAACGAGAGAGATGGTTGGCGATGGTGGCAGCGATCAACCCCGACAACTTGCCCTGGGAAGAATTCGGGAAGAAGATTCAGCAAGAGCCCCAGATCCTCAAGCAGTTCATAGAGAAAATCACTGTCAGGAAAGACGACGCCGAAGTCCTTGTTCGTCTCCTTCGTCCCGTCTGGCTCCGGGGGCAGGACTCGAACCTGCAACCCGCGGGTTAACAGCCCGCTGCTCTGCCTGTTGAGCTACCCCGGAGCGATGGACATCAAAATAATTAGCGCACTTTGCGCTGACCGTCAATACATCGTTGGGCTTTGGGAATTAGTCAAAAGAGCCCAGACTTCGTTGAACGGCGCACTTCAAGCCCGTCAAGATTGCTTGAAGTGGATGGACTCTGCTCAGCCTCTAAAAGGTCTGCGACTGTGCGGTTGGAGGAGAGCGCAGTCACATCCCACGAAGTAACCGCGTTGCTTAGTCCCCATTGCCCGCTCCAACCACTGAGGGTGCTGAAGTCCGGCAAAGTGTAGGTGAACTCGGTTGTGTTGCCGAACCACTCATTGGTCAACCATACATTCCACACCAGCGTCCCAGCCGTTGTCGTTTGGCGGCGCCGTCCGTCGGAGAGAGGCGCACGCAAAGGGCGAAGGGATAAAGGAGGACGGGAGAGACGACGCCGTTTGCCAAAGTTAACCTGCTGCGCGTAGCCCAAGTGGTAGGCTTGCGCAGAGCCCGGGTAGGCGCTCCACTGCGCCGTAAGCCGCAAGTAAGGCGTGGCGGTTGCTAAAGTCACTTGCGGTGAAGAAAATTGCTCCGGCAAATTGACCGTCTGGTTGGCTGGTGCCCTAAAAAAGCGGGTAAGGGAACGCCTCAGCTCGGTAGAACCGGTAGAAATTTGCGTCGCAAAAACGAACAATTGGTGGATGTCCTTGCCGATTTGGCGATCAACAGGAATTCCGGCAAATTGGGTCTGCACAATTGTACCTTCAGCGCTTCCAAATTCTGCTAAGGTCGCCGTTGTGCCGAGGTCGCTCAAAAACGACACATTGCCTACGACATATTCGTCCGTCATGACACCGTTGATCACGATAGATCGTGTCTCAGGGGCAAATGTGGTTGATGGGTCATTGAAGTCAATATCTACAGTCGTGTTTTGCTGGATCGCAACATTACGGCGGATGAACACCTTGTTCACATTTCTTGGCGATTCCGGCGATACTGAGGCTCTCAAAGCGATGATGTCGTAAATCCCCGGTGGAACTGAAAGGTCATAAGGGGGATTTGGAAAACTTACGAAGATGTATGTGCTTGCCCCGTTGACGAAAACAGATGCTTGGTCGCCCTCATTAATGCCCAGCAATGTACCAGACACAGTAACCGTTGGTTGCTCACTTACTGGTGGACCTGCGCTGGCGTGATTTATCACGGGAAGTTCATTCACCGTGGCGTGAAAAATTGACACGGTCACACTTCCGCCGTTGTCGCTAACGATGGCGACACCATACCGACCAGATGGGTCCGTAACGGGCAGCGAGTATTCTGCGCCCGATAAGGGCACTGATTGCCATGGACCATCGCCGTCTTGAAAAGCCAGGAACGCAGGGGGTGCAGGTTGTGATCCGCGAAAAGTTCGCACCAAAACTGTCTTTGCCGTCGGCGAAACTAAAACAACCTCTGCTGTCGCCCGCTGATTCGGCAGCACTGTCACTGTGGCTTTCCCTGAGGCGAGGACTTGACCGCTGGTGTCCTTAGCCTGCGCCGCGATTTCTTTAAAGCCGACTGGAACTACATACACCCTGGTGATGGCAGTATCAGTTGAGGGACGATCAATAGAATCGAGCAGGGGTGTCGTTAATCCGTCACCGGTGATCGTAATGTCCACCCTCGCTGTCCCTTCGGGGATGAGACGGGAACGAGAAGAGCGCCAGTCTATTTGCAGGACAATTTCTCCTTGTCCCTTAACGGGTTGTCGCGAGCGCCCTCCGCCACATCCGACAGCCAGCACCAGGACAATCCCAGCAATGCCGATGAGCCACCGTGTCATCCTACTCACCCCACACACAAAGTCTGGTGTAAACTACCTCTGCCGCCACCTCGGAACGCTAATGCACGACGCGGCGCTTGTCAAGGACGCCGCGATCCGAGAAAAGGTGCCTCCCCTAAGCAAGCCCACAAACACATCAGCAAATTTGAAAAGTGGGTGAATGACGAAAGTAGCAAGGGCCCGTTGATCAGAAGCGTAAATAGCGCACGAAGATATAGGCTGGTCGCTAATTCAAATTACCGTCTCAACTGCCTCCCGTTGTGTCATGCATAAAGAAACTCCGCTCAAACGGGCTAGGCTTCCAACATTTAGGCTTGGCTGCGGCACGCTTGAGAGGGAGTCGTAGTTCGGGCGGCAGACTGTCAAAAGGATAGAGGTTCGGAGAGGGCGATAACTGACCATTAAACACCTCGTGATGGAACGCGCCCGTTTTACCACGAGATATGTTGGTAATTGGACTCAATGCCCATCCGCACATAAAATAAAAACAGCAAGCCTGGCACCGACCTACTCTCGCGGTCCGTCGCCAGACCACTACCATCGGCGCTGGCGGGCTTAACTTCCGTGTTCGGAATGGGAACGGGTGTTTCCCCGCCGCTATGGGCACCAGACTTGCCGATAATGACGAAATGACGACAAGATGAAATAATGGCGAAGTGAGGGGAGCCTGACGCAGAAGCCTCAGTATCCTTGCGATGGAGAGGAAAAGGCACAGTCAAGCCCTCGGGCGATTGGGACTGGTCAGCTTCACCCGTTGCCGAGCTTCCACCTCCAGCCCATCAACCGGGTCGTCTTCCCGGGCCCTTACCGGGTTAACCCCGTGGGAGGCCTTATCTTGGGGTGGGCTTCCCGCTTAGATGCTTTCAGCGGTTATCCCGACCCAGCATGGCTACCCGGCGCGTGCCGCTGGCGCGACAGCCGGGACACCAGAGGCTGGTCCCGCCCGGTCCTCTCGTACTAGGGCGAGCCCCCCGCAAGCCTCCTGCGCCCGCGGCGGATAGGGACCGACCTGTCTCACGACGGTCTGAACCCAGCTCACGTACCGCTTTAATGGGCGAACAGCCCAACCCTTGGGACCGGCTTCAGCCCCAGGATGCGATGAGCCGACATCGAGGTGCCAAACGGCGCCGTCGCTGGGGACGCTCGGGCGCCATTAGCCTGTTATCCCCGGGGTAGCTTTTATCCGTTGATCGGCGGCAGTCCCACTTCCGAACCGCCGGGTCACTAAGCCCCGCTTTCGCGGCTGCTCGGCTTGTAAGCCTCACAGTCAGGCTCCCTTCTGCCTTTGCACTCCACGGGCGATTTCCATCCGCCCTGAGGGAACCTTTGGACGCCTCCGTTACCTTTTAGGAGGCCGCCGCCCCAGCCAAACTGCCCACCTGACCCTGTCCTTGACCCGGATTCACGGGACCAAGTTAGGACCCAAGAGCGGGAAGGGTGGTATTCCACGGGCGCCTCCACCCGCCCCGGAGGGCGAGCTTCACCGGCTCCCACCTATCCTCTGCATCCCGCCCCAAAGCCCAAGGCCAGGCTGCAGTAAAGCTCCACGGGGTCTTTCCGTCCCGCCGCGGGTAGTCCGCGTCTTCACGGACACCACAGTTTCACCGGGCCCCCCGCCGAGACAGCGCCGAAGTCGTTACGCCTTTCGTGCGGGTCGGAACTTACCCGACAAGGAATTTCGCTCACCTTGTCCCAACCTTTCGGCTGGGGGTGGACTATCTCTTCATCCAATCTGAAGGCGTTGCCTAATTCCCGCTACGATCTGCTCCAACTGAGAGCGGTTTTCTGTATTCATGCGAAGGGCGATTTTAGCGATTTCCAACAATCCGTCGAGCCTTAGGTGGTCACCGCGCTCCATCATCGTGAGGATACGATTGAAACGAAGGAAGTCAACCCGCTTTTTCGTCTTTAGCGGGTGTTTGAGGAAGAAATCGCATATTTTCCGAAGCCCCTGTAGGTCTCGGACACGATAGGCGTATCGGTCACCGTGGTTGGGTCGGACAACTCCATGCCGGAAGAAGCGTTTGAGCGCGTAGAGAATTTGGATATCCCGTTTGTGCTGGACAATCACGAACTCAGGCAGAACTTGGTAACCGGTTGCGGTGGCTGGGTTTCGGTTAATACCGACAAAGAAGCAACCTTCACCGTCTGTGAAACCGACAACCCAGTCGGGCGAAAGGTGCATAGGCACTCACCTTCAGATTGGAGGCCAGCGTATAGTCTCTGAGGATCCCTACCGTTTGGTAGGTTTCCTGCGGGTTGTCCAATCCTGGCTATTTTTACGGGCACTTTTACAGCGCCTCGTAAGCCAGGCTCTAAGGACTTCCCCGCATACAGCCGGCTGCATTCATCCCGTTGCCGGGATGAAGGGCAGCGTTCGGCTACCTTAGGACCGTCAGGGTTACGGCCGGCGTTTACCCGGGCTTCGGGGCGCGAGCTTTGCCAGGCGAGAACCTGGCGAACCCGTCCCCTTAACCTTCGGGCACTGGCCAGGCGTCGGCCCCTATACCTCCCCTTTCGGGTTGGCAGGAACCTGTGTTTTTGTTAAACAGTCGCCCCGGCCGCTTATCTGCGACCGCCTCGGGCTACTCGGACGCGAAGGTCCTTTCACCCTACTACGGCTCCCCTTCTCCCGAAGTTACGGGGACATTTTGCAGAGTTCCTTGGCGGGGGTTATCCCGCGCGCCTGTGGATACTCTCCTCGCCCACCTGTGGCGGTTTCCGGTACGGTCACCAACGCTCCGCGCCGTCCCTTTCGGGACGGACTCGGTAAGGGTTTTTCTTGGCCCCCTTGGGTCGCCACTTCGCCGCACAAAGGCGGCTCACTCCCGCCAAGCCAGCCGTTCACAAGAAACGGCTGACTCCACGGTCGCCGCGGACGACCATCGCCGCGTAGGCTCCCTTGGGTGCGTCACCCATCCCTGATGGCGGAGGTTGGTGGGGCGGGAATATCAACCCGCTGCCCATCGCCTACGCCGAACGGCCTCGGCTTAGGACCGCCTCACCCGACGCCGACGAGCGTTGCGTCGGAAACCTTGGGCTTCCGGCGGGCAGGATTCTCACCTGCCTTATCGCTACTCGTGCCGGGATTCTCACTTCCGCCCGCTCCACCCGTCCTTTCGGTCGGGCTTCGCAGCAAGCGGAACGCTCCCCTACCGCCTGACGAAGTGCTGCGAAGCAGCAACCTCGCCAAGCCCGCAGCTTCGGTGCTCGGCTTAGCCCCGCTACATCTTCCGCGCAGGACTCCTCGGCCGGTCAGCTGTTACGCACTGTTTAAAGGATGGCTGCTTCTAAGCCAACCTCCCGGCTGTCTTCGGAGTCCCACTGCGTTCTCCACTGAGCCGAGACTTAGGGACCTTAGCTGGCGGTCTGGGCTGTTTCCCTCGCGACATCGGAGCTTATCCCCCGATGTCCGACTGCCAGGACTTAGCCCCTCAAGGGACCAGCGGTGGCATTCGGAGTTGGACGGGGTTTGGTAGGCTGTCAACCCCCTACCCCCATCCGTCGCTCTACCTCCACCGCTGAAGGTCCTGACGCCACGCCTACACGTGTTTCGGGGAGAACCAGCTATCTCCGAGCTCGGTTGGCGTTTCACCGCTACCCCCACCTCATCCCACGGTTTTGCAACACCGATGGGTTCGGGCCTCCGTGTCCGGTTAAGGACACTTCACCCTGGGCAGGGGTAGCTCGCTCGGTTTCGGGTCTGCCGCCGGCGACTCAACGCCCTGTTCAGACTCGGTTTCCCTACGGCTCCGTGCCTTATGGCACTTAACCTCGCCACCGACGGCAACTCCCCGGCTCATTCTTCAAGAGGCACGCCGTCAGGCAGTGCCCCACACAAGTGGGGCATAGCCCTCCGACTGCTTGTAGGCATGCGGTTTCAGGTTCTCTTTCACTCGGCTTCTCACCGTTCTTTTCACCGTTCCCTCACGGTACTGGTGCACTATCGGTCACCAGGGGTATTTAGCCTTAGGGGGTGGTCCCCCCAGATTCGCTCAGGCTTTCACGGGGCCCGAGCTACTTGGGAGCGGCACTCCGGGAGACCTTTGACCTTTCGCCTACGGGGCTCTCACCCTCTACGGCGGGCCGTTCCAGGCCGCTTCGGCTAGGTCCAGGTTTTGTAACTCCCTGAGGGGTCCGCAGCCCCCTCCAGTGCCGTCCCGCTACCCCGTCACCGCAACGCCTGCGGGCTTTGACACGGTGACGGTTTAGGCTGTGCCCCTTTCGCTCGCCACTACTCGGGGCATCGCGGTTGCTTTCTTTTCGTCCCGCTACTAAGATGTTTCAGTTCGCGGGCTGCCCCCCGTTGGGCTATGGATTCACCCAACGGTGACGGGGATTTTCCCCGCCAGGTTTCCCCATTCGGGCATCCCCGGATCACAGCCTGCTTGCGGCTCCCCGGGGCTTTTCGCAGCTTGCCACGCCCTTCTTCGGCCCCTGGTGCCGAGGCATCCACCGCATGCCCTTTGTAGCTTGACTGCGCTCAGCGAAGAGAGCATTGGCACGCGGATACCCGGCTTCTGCGTTGTTCCGTCCAGCCAGCGACCGGACGGTGGCTCCCCTCTTGGATTGTCAAAGACCCAATTGTCAAATGACACTGTGGACCCGAGCGGATTTGAACCGCTGACCCCCGGCGTGCAAAGCCGGTGCTCTCCCAACTGAGCTACGGGCCCATCGGTTCAAACCCGCTCGCGTGACGACGGCACCCACACATTGGTGGGCCCGTCAGGACTTGAACCTGAGACCTCACCCTTATCAGGGGTGCGCTCTGCCACCTGAGCTACGGGCCCTGACAATTAAATAGCACTGAGCAGTGCAGACATCGCTGCAAAGCGAAACGGGCGCGTCAGCGCATCGGCACCGACACAAAAGAGACAGCGTGTAGGGAGGGCATCACTGCCCTCCCTACGGCATGTGTGCCGGTGCTGGGGACTCCTTAGAAAGGAGGTGATCCAGCCGCAGCTTCCGCTACGGCTACCTTGTTACGACTTCGCCCCAGTCACCGGCCACACCCTAGACGGCTGCCTCCGGCTGCCCCTTTCAACCCACCGAGGAGACCCCCGGTAGGCTCAAAGGGGCAGCCGGTTAGCCCACCGGCTTCAGGTGCAGCCGGCTTCCATGGCGTGACGGGCGGTGTGTACAAGGCCCGGGAACGTATTCACCGCCGTATTGCTGACCGGCGGTTACTAGCGACTCCGTCTTCACGCAGGCGAGTTGCAGCCTGCGATCCGAACTGAGCCCGCTTTTTTGGGATTCGCTCCCCCTCGCGGGTTCGCAACCCTTTGTAGCGGGCATTGTAGCATGTGTGCAGCCCAGGACTTCAGGGGCACGCGGACTTGACGTCATCCCCACCTTCCTCCCGCTTACGCGGGCAGTCCTGCCAGAGTGCCCAGCATTACCCGTTGGCAACTGGCAGCGGGGGTTGCGCTCGTTGCCGGACTTAACCGGACACCTCACGGCACGAGCTGACGACAGCCGTGCACCACCTGTGCTGGCTGGACGGCAGAAACCGTCCCACCCCACCCTTTCGGGCAGGCTTGCGCCAGCATGTCAAACCCTGGTAAGGTTCTTCGGGTAGCATCGAATTAAGCCACATGCTCCGCCGCTTGTGCGGGCCCCCGTCAATTGGTTTGAGTTTCAGGCTTGCGCCCGTACTCCCCAGGCGGGGCGCTTATTGGTTTCCCTGCGGCACGGGGAGGGTCGAAGCTCCCCACACCTAGCGCCCAACGTTTACTGCCGGGACTACCCGGGTATCTAATCCGGTTCGCTCCCCCGGCCTTCGTCCCTCAGCGTCAGGGGCGTTCCAGCCAGCCGCCTTCGCCACTGGTGTTCCGGCGGATATCGACGCATTTCACCGCTACACCCGCCGTTCCGCTGGCCTCTCCCGCCCTCAAGTGTCCCAGTCTCCCCCGACCTCTGCCCGTTAAGCGGGCAGCTTTCACGGAGGACTTAGGACACCGCCTACGGACCCTTTAAGCCCAGTAAATCCGGGCAACGCTCGCCCCCTCCGTATTACCGCGGCTGCTGGCACGGAGTTAGCCGGGGCTTTCTCGCGGGGTACCGTCAACCGGCCCCGAAGAGCCGGCTTCTTCCCCCGCCAACAGGGGTTTACACCCCGAAGGGCTTCTTCCCCCACGCGGCGTCACTGGGTCACCCTTTCGGGCATTGCCCAAGATCCTCGGCTGCTGCCCCCCGTAGGGGTCCGGGCCGTGTCTCAGTCCCGGTGCGGCCGGCCACCCTCTCAGGCCGGCTACCCGTCATCGGCTTGGTAGGCCGTTACCCCACCAACAACCTGATGGGACGCGCCCCCATCCCAGAGCGGCACCTGCCCTTTCGGAACAGGCACCTTTCCTCCCCCGCCATGCGACGAGGGAGCGTATCCGGTATTAGCCCCAGTTTCCCAGGGTTATCCCGGTCTCCAGGGTAGGTTAGGCACGCGTTACTCGCCCGTTCGCCGCTCAGCACCTGCCTGCGAGCAGAACCCGCAGGCAAGCCTGCGCTCGACTTGCATGCCTTATCCACGCCGCCAGCGTTCGCCCTGAGCCACCATCAAACTCTCCATCAGGAGAGTTTGCCCATCGCACACAGCGATGGGGTCATTGGCTTCACCTGGACTTCAGGGAGTACGCAGATCCACCCGCCACTTCGCAGCGCTCTGACTGCTCAGCGCTATTTAATTGTCAAGGTCCGACATCCACAAACAATTTTAATCACGAACCGTAACGATGTCAAGAGCCATGCGGCTCACACAGCGTCCGACACTGTTTACAAGGTGCTTTCGCCTGCGGCGCCTCAAATGATAACACACCCCGACCGCTTGTAAAGACCCCAAAATCGCGAAAATTTGCGATTTTCCCCCAATTTTCGCGACCCCCTTTACGCACCCCTGCACAACCGTTCAAACGGTTGCTTCCCCGCGTAAGACAACGCCCCCCGCTCCTCTATCCGCAGCAACTGATTGTATTTCGCCGTCCGCTCACTGCGGGCGACAGAGCCAATCTTGATTTGCCCCGCACCCGTCCCAACAGCCAAATCGGCGATGAACGGGTCTTCGGTCTCGCCTGACCGCGCTGAGACAACTAACGCATAGCCTGCGTCCCAACCAGCCTGCATGGCTTCCAGCGTCTCCGTCAAAGTTCCGATCTGGTTCACCTTGATGAGCACTGCGTTCGCGATCCCTTCCGCGGCGCCCTTGCGGATGCGCTCTGGGTTGGTAACGAACAGGTCATCACCCAAAAGTTGCACCCGTTGCCCCAACCGCTGCGTCAATTTCCGCCACCCATCCCAATCCTCTTCTGCACAGCCATCTTCCACAGAGAGGACAGGGTAGCGCTGACACCACTCCGTCAACAGCGCTACCAGTTCGTCGCCGCTAAGTGCGCGCCCTTCCTGACGCAACACATAGTGCCCATCGTGGTAAAAGTGCGTCGCCGCCACATCCACCGCCAACGCTACATCATCGCCCTGTCGCAACCCGACTCGTTCAACGGCTTCACAAAGCAACCGCAACACCGCTTCGTGGTCTGGCAGGGGCGGTCCGAATCCACCTTCATCGGCGACCAAAGTTGTCATGCCCTGTTCGCGCAACAACCGCTTGACCGTGTGGTAAACCTTGCCGACCCAATCCAGCGCCTGCCGAAACGAAGTCGCGCCCAACGGGATGACGAGGAAGTCTTGCATGTCCAAATTGCCACCTGCGTGCAAGCCACCGCTGACGATGTTGACCATCGGCGTCGGGAGCGCCATGCGGTCCGTCGTGCCTGCCAATTCGGCGATGAAACGGTAGAGCGGCAAACCGTGAGCGTAAGCGACCGCGCGCGCCGTCGCCAGCGAAACAGCGAGAACCGCATTTGCTCCTAAGCGCCTTTTGTTTGGCGTGCCATCCAGTTCCCGCAATCGGGCATCCACAGCCTTGACATCCGCTGGCACCCCCCGCAGCGCAGGGGCAATGTGCTCATTGATGTTGTGCACCGCCACCAGCACACCCTTACCGTCCCAACGCGCCAAATCGCCATCCCGCAACTCCGTCGCTTCATGCGTGCCCGTTGACGCTCCCGACGGCACCATCGCCCAACCGACTGCACCATTGTCTAAAACGACTTCCGCTTCCACTGTCGGGTAACCCCGCGAATCCAACACTTCCCGTGCGTGCACTTGTTGAATGGTCATGCTGCCCGCTCCTTTCCGTCAACTTTCCGCTCGCTTTAGAAAAACCACCGCCAGCGGCGGCAAAGTCAACCGAACCGAAAAGGGACGGTTTTGCCAAGGCAACGCTTCCGCAATTACTTCACCGTTGCCGACATTGCTGCCGCCATAGTGTTGCCAATCAGTGTTGAGCACTTCACGCCAAACTCCACCGAACGGCACACCGATGCGGTAATCGCGGCGAACTACAGGTGTAAAGTTGCAAACGACGACAACACAGTCGCGCCAATCTCTCGCCCAACGGATAAACGAAACGACTGAGTTGTCAGCGTCAGAAAAATCAATCCACTCAAACCCGCGATGGTCGCAATCCCACTCGTGCAATGCGGTTTCGTTGCGATACAGCCAATTCAAGTCGCGCACCAGCCGTTGAATTCCTTGATGGCTCTCCCATTGAAGCAGATGCCAGTCAACACTTGACGCGTAATCCCACTCGCGCCATTGCGCAATTTCGCCGCCCATGAACAGAAGTTTTTTGCCGGGATGTGCCCACATGTAACCAAACAAAGCCCGCAAGTTGGCGAACTTTTGCCACAAATCGCCGGGCATTTTGCCGAGCAAACTCGCTTTCCCGTGCACAACCTCGTCGTGGGAAAGGGGCAAGATGAAGTTTTCGCTGAAAGCATACCACAGCGAAAAAGTCAAAGCCCCGTGATGATACTTGCGGTAAATCGGGTCTTTGCTGAAGTAAAAGAGCGTGTCGTGCATCCAGCCCATATTCCACTTGAAGTCAAACCCGAGCCCACCGACATAAGTCGGACGAGTTACCATCGGCCACGCTGTTGACTCCTCAGCAATCATCAGGATGCCCGGAACTTGCTGGTGCACGATTTCGTTGAGCCGCTTTAAAAAGTCAATGGCTTCAAGGTGCTCGTTGCCCCCGTAAATGTTTGGCTGCCACTCGCCGGGCTTGCGGGAGTAGTCAAGGTAAAGCATGGACGCAACGGCGTCAATGCGCAGACCATCAGCGTGATACTCCGACAGCCAAAAGAGAGCGCTGGCAATCAAAAAGTTGCGGACTTCGTTGCGACCGAAGTTGAAAACTTTCGTGTGCCAATCGGGATGGTCGCCACGCCAATCTCCATACTCGTAAAGGTTCGTGCCGTCAAAGAAAACAAGCCCATGCATGTCTTTGGGAAAGTGCGCCGGCACCCAATCCAAAATCACGCCAATTCCCGCTTGGTGACAAGCGTCCATAAACGCTTTGAAATCGTCGGGCGAGCCGTAGCGTGAGGTCGGTGCAAAATAGCCAGTCACTTGATAGCCCCAAGATTCGTCAAGGGGATGTTCCATCACGGGCAGCAACTCAATGTGAGTGAAGCCCATGTCCTTCGCATACGGCACAAGTTGTTCCGCTAACTCGCGGTAAGTCATCCAGCGCCAACTGCCATCACTCTCTTGCACCCGCCTCCACGAACCGAGATGGACTTCGTAGATGCTGATGGGTTTGTCAAGGCTTTGGATTTCCCCTCGGCGAGCGAGCCAATCCTCATCGTTCCAACGGTAGCGGCTCAAATCCCAAAGGACAGATGCCGATTTGGGGCGGACTTCGTGATAGAAGCCGATGGGGTCGGCTTTCAATTGCAAGTAACCACCGTAGCGTCCCTTAACCTCAAACTTGTAAAGCAGCCCTTCCGTCCCGCCTAAAACCTCTTCGGGCAGGAACAACTCCCAAACACCTGCTTCGTGCCTAAATCTCATCGGATGGACACGCCCATCCCAGCGGTTGAAATCGCCGACGACACTAACGCGCAGGGCATTCGGCGCCCAAACAGCGAAGCGGACACCACGCACTTTCTCTCCCAAACCGTTGGGTGCATCCAGTTCCACGATGTGAGCGCCCAAAACTTGCCACAAGCGGAAGTGGTTGCCTTCGGCAATCAGGTGCAGATCAAAGTCGCTGAGCAGCGGCGGAAATGCGTAGGGGTCGTAAAACTCCTGCGTTCCGTTTACGATGATCCGATAGGCGAAAGGTTCGCTGCGCTCCCAGAACATCGCCTCAAAGAAGCCCTCGGGGTGAATCCTTTGCATCGGGACGACTTCGCCGCTATCAAGGGCGCGCACCGCCACGCTTTCGGCGAACGGGAAAAAAGCCCGCACTACCACAACACGGGGCGCGGGGCGAGGGGCAGGGAACGCAAAATGCGCTTCCTCCCTCCCAATGTCTACTGTGTGGATGCCCAGAACGGCGAATGGGTCGTCACAGTAGCCGCCGCAAACCGCAGCGACTTGTTCAGGTGGCGCTGTGAAAAGCGGGTCAATCATGCCCGTCACCGGACAAAGATTGTGTGACGGTCGGTCGTCAGTCGGCGCGTCAGGAGACGCGCCCTCCGAGTCACCGGACAAAAATTGTGTGACGGTCGGCATACTTTTAAACGAGCCTGCACGCGAAAAGGAGGCGGCGCTCATGCGCAGGACGGTGCTCTTTGCCCTTGCCCTCATGCTGGTGGTCGGTTGCGGGGAAAGCGAGCAAGCCAAGCGCGCGAAGGTTGCCGGCTGGGTCGCGCAACTGAAAGCGGATCCGTCGCTGGCGGACAAAGAGGCGTTCACCAAGCAACTGACCGACTATGCCGATATCGCTGCCCCTGCCTTTGCCGGTCTGCTGAAAGAGCGCGACCGCAAGGTGCAGATTGCAGCCTTGAAAGTTTTGGCGCAACTGAAGCGCTTGTCAGTTGTGGACGATATCGCAGCGGCGGCAGAATCGCCTGACCCCCAAGTGCGTATCGCTGCCATTCAAACGCTGGCGGCGTTTGGCAGCCCCACAACCGTTCGCCCCATCATGGAACGCTTGCGTGACCCTGACCCTCGCGTCCGGGCGGCAGCAGTGGAGGGGTTGGCAGGACCAGGCGGGCGCGATGCCCCGCCCTACCTGCGGGAAGTGTTGCCCCATTTGGTCACGGCGTTAGATGACCCTCACCCGCTTATCCGCCAAGCCGCCGTCAATGGGTTGGTGAAACTGCGCCAATGGTCCCTGCAAGCACTCGCCAAAGTGCGAGAACACGGCTCGCCTGTCGCCCGCGTGGAGGCGGCGAAAGCCTTTCGGCAAATTTGTGAGGCGTTGCGGGCAGACTTAGACCCGCAAAAGAATACCGACCGTCTCGCCCGTCGCGATACGGCGCGGTATTTGGGTGAGTTGCGTTACCGTCCTGCGATCCCCGACCTCATCAAAGGCTTGAGCGATGTTGATCCCGAAGTGCGTACGGCATGTGCCTACGCATTGGGCAACATGAAAGCCAAAACTGCCGCGTCACAGTTGCGCAAGATCATGGAGGACGGCAAAGAGGAGATGCCCGTGCGCGTGGCGGCAGCAGTCGCGTTGGGGCAAATCGGCGACATGGCGGGCGTTCGCTTCCTCATTGACCAACTCAAGTCCACCGACGAAAAAGTGCGGGCTGCCGCCGTTGACGCATTGCGCACCATCGGCAAACCCGCTGCCCGTTTGCTGATGCAAGCCGCTCGCGGCGATGACCCTTTGCAACGCTGGGGCGCGTTGGCGGCATTGGGCGAGACGGGTGACCCGCGCGTGGCGCCTGTGCTGTTGCGGGCATTGCGCGACCAAAGCCCGGATGTGCGCGCCGTTGCGGCAGCGGCGCTGGGCAAATTGCGCTACCGCCAAGCCGCACCACAACTCGTGCGGGCGTTGGGCGACCCCAACGAACGCGTTCAAGCCCACGCCGAATGGGCATTGGAGCGCCTCGGTGACGACGCCTTGCCCGCATTACAAAAAGGCGCGGAGCGCTCTTCGCTGCGGTGGCGCATCTTCCGGTTGATGGGGCGGTTGAAAACCCGTCGCGCTGTCTCAACGCTCCTTGAGGGCTTGAAGGACCCTAACCCCCGAGTGCGAGCGATGGCGGCGTGGGCGCTGGGCGAAATCGGTGACCGTCGCGCCATCGCTGCCCTACAAGCGGCGCTCTCCGACAACAGCGCCGATGTCCGCCGCGAAGCTGCCTTGGCGTTGGGCAAATTGAAAGCGACCGACGCGCAATCGCTGCTGGCAGAACGGTTGCGCATTGACCCTGACGAACGCGTTCGCGCCGCCCTTCAACTCGCTTTGCACCGACTCGCGACACCGTAGGGGTGCATGCTAAAGGCACCGATGGAGTGCGATGCCGATGCTGTGGCGATGGCCGTTGCGGCTGTTCTGGTGGCTCTTCGGCGGGCTCATCCGCACCGCCGTCACATTGCTGTTGCTGTTCGGCGTTGTTTACCTCGTGTTGCGCTTGACGCCGCTGGACGAATTTTGGCGGGCTCGCTTTTACGCCAAAATCGGCAAAACCGATGAAGCCGAGCATTGGTATCGCCTCGGCTTGCAGCAGTATCCCCGCAGCCGTTTCGCCCCGCAAGGGCATTACGAGTTGGCAGAGTTACTCTTCGCGCGAGGGCGCTATCGCGAGGCTGTCGGTCATTTCGGCAAAGCCTTGGAAGGCGGTTTGACGCCAGAACAAAAGCGCGAGGCGTTGCTGAAAATCGCCGAGTGCTTCCAGCAAAGTGGCATGCCGTTGGACGCTGCCCGCCGTTTTGAAACCTTCGCCAAAACTTTCCCCGACGACGAGCGCGCTGCAAAAGCCCTGTTCGCAGCGGGTGAAAGTTATCGGCAAGTTGACCGCGCCGACAAAGCCCGCCGCTGCTTTGAGAAAATCAGCGCCAACTACCCCGCTTCACCTTTCGCACCCAAAGCCCTGTGGGCGTTAGCAGAGCTAGCGGAACAAAAGGGCGACGAACAGCAGGCATTGCTCCTCTACCGCAAACTCGTGGAGCGCTATCCGCAATCGGCAGAAGCGGCGAAAGCCAACACCCGATTGGCGCTCTGGCATTATCAGCACGGCGATTACAAAGCGGCGCTGAAAGCCTACGGCGATGCCCTCAAGGCAGCGCCACAAGTGTTACGCGACGCCCTAGACTCCGAAAAGATGCGCCAACTGTGGCAGCAACTCAAAGAGCGCGCCGGCGAGTTGCTCCAATCGTCCCCGTAGGAAACGCGACACGGTTGACTTTCACGGTTGCAACTTGCGCACTGTCGGTTGCCATCCCATTGCGCGCAACGCTTGCAGGTAATCGTCACGGGTCAGGGCATCAGGGTGTTTGCCCAAGTGAGCGACGATGACCCCTTCCAGCACATTCGTCCCAAAGGTCCGTCCATCCAACTCGGGCGTCGTCGTGATGAGCAATGCAACGCCCAACTGTCGCAGCAACGCCACATCGTCGGGCGTCGTCGTGTTGGTCAAAACGACCTTGTTAAGCAACGGCGCGGAAGGTCGGGAGACAGGCAGGTGTTTGCGAATGAGCAAAAAGTCGCCGGCGACCACCTCCGCCCAGCGGTAGGCGCTTTCAAACTTGGGGGTGATGCGCTCTTGGTTTTTGCCCGTCGGGTAAAGCCAACGGATGGGTAATTGCGTGACGATGGGCAACAGCAATCGCCCCAGCGTTTCGTAGACGCGCCGCGACCGCAGCAAAATCGGGATGCCCAGCCCGAACGCCAGATCGCCGACCCGCAAATCCGCACCCAAGCCCCACAGTTCGTCTGCCATACCGAAGCGGTCAACAGCGCTGACCAGCAACACTTTGCGGCGGCGAAAATCCACGACGCCGTTGCGTTGCAGCCAATGGACCGCTTCGCGCTCCACCGTGTCTTTGACGCCCGACCCGTCCACGACCGGCGTTTTTTGCACCGTTTGGGCCAGTTGCCACGCCTGTCGCAGCGCATAGCGCCGCCCACCGCACCGCAGCCAAATATCCATGCCGCCAAAGCAAATGGCGTCCACTCTGCCGTCCAATTGGCGCAGCCATCGGGCAAACTTGTGCAAGTCGCCGTCGGTGCCGATGCGTTCAATCAAGAACCGTTCGCCGAAAAACACCGCTTCAACGCGCTTGTCACGCTTGGACGAACCCAAACTGACACTAACGACCCGCTTCATGACCCCTTCGCTCCCGATGGAGGCGGAAGACACAAAACCGCACTTTGTCGTCCAAATTCCAGCCTGGCGCGCCGTGTAACCGTTCAAACAATTCAGGACGCTCAACGACCAGCCGCCAGGCGTCATTGACGACGAGGTAAGCGACTTTGTGCCGGCGCAACTCGGTAAGCATAGCCTCCGCGTCTTCCCACAAGGTCGGTAAACGCCGGGCGACATCGGCGTGGATGAGCGCCTGCGTGCCAAAAATATAGCGACGCGAGAAAAAGCCGATCGCCCCGATATCGTGTGTCGCCACGACGGCGTCGTGCGGCGTGTGGGTCTGCAACCATCGTCCAAAACACACATGCAGTCGTCGCATTGGTGCAACCCGTTGGACATATTCGTTTAGGACGACACCGTAACTTGGGGCAGCCCCTAAGAGCGTCGCTAAAAAAGAAGCCAACGCGCAGACGATAGACTGACCGCTAATACCCAGCCCACCATCAAGTAAGCGGGCAACAAGTAGCGCCCCCAGTTGCCCCAAATCGCCCACGCCCCACCAGACCCCTTCCCATATCCATCGGGGTGACGGTGTCCCCTCCAGCGCAAGTGCATCCACACGCCCAGTAACGCCGTGAACACATAGGGACTTTCCTCCATGCCCGCCAAAGCGTTGGCGATAAGGGGCGGGAACAGCGCGGTCAAATGCCTGCACCATCGCGCTTTCGTTGCGTCGTTAGTCAGCGCCGCGATAATCCGCTGGGTCACGATAACGCTGCCCACACCGAACAGGACACCCATCACCTTCATCGGCGCCCCAAACGCTCCCGTCAGCTTATACCCTAAGGCAC
Organism: bacterium HR17; assembly: GCA_002898575.1. Classification (NCBI taxonomy): domain Bacteria; phylum Candidatus Fervidibacterota; class Fervidibacteria; order Fervidibacterales; family Fervidibacteraceae; genus Fervidibacter; species Candidatus Fervidibacter japonicus. Next base: position 38,983 of record BEHT01000009.1, on the reverse strand, counting down.
ACAGCAAAACCCACAAAAACGAAGTGAACCCGCTGGACGGTTCGCCCCGATTGAAGCAGAACCCTTGCCCTTCCGCAAGATGCCGTGCGTATTGCGCAAATATCCAACTGTCGTCAAAAGGGAAACCCCACTCGCCCGCTACCGCTTTCTCTAAGAACAGCAGTAAAGCGACACCACAGAGGAACAGCGCACAAGGCAGGATCCTCCGAAGGAACAACCCTTTGCCGTCTTGTCCCGTCACGATGTCTTCACGCCCCGCTCAGCCTTTTAAGCACACTGTGCTTCGGGAACCGGCGGCGCAAAAATCCTTCGGCATGTGATCTCACACATACAGCGATCGGCAGGGCACGATGATTGTTTAACGCGTTGCATGTTTAAAAAGGGACGATCGGAGGTGTCGTCGGATAAAGCGCGGCAACCTGGCAGCGCCGGTTGCGACCTTAGAGAGGATGCAAATGTACGACCCATGTGCCCTCTGTAGCGTGGAAGCGCCACGCTTTTTGCGCTGGCGGCAGGGAAGCGCCTGGTCTACCTTTGACCCACTCTGTCACTCCCACAAACGCTTGTGCCCGTTGAAAATTGTGCGCCAACGCTGCTGGCAGCATCGGCGTCGGGCTCAACTGCACCAAGTGCAAATCGGGGCGCACCCGTTGCAACACCGGAAAGGGGTCAGGAACACTGTGCAAAACCACAGTCGCTCCCTTTGGCAACACCGAAGACACCTCGGCGAAAAAGCGGGCGACATCGTCCCGCAGCCGCGGGACGCTCGTCAGCGTTTGGGCGACCGTCACCGCTTGCCAGCCGACCAATGCGGCGCAAAACACGACCAAACCGACTTTGGGCTTCCACCGAGCGTCGACAGCGTGCAGCCATCGCCCCAACAGCAAGTAGCCGAACGGTGTCCACCAGCCGACATACCAAAACTCACCGCCTATCGCCGCTGCCGTGTAGGTCGCAAACAGCGCTGCTATCTGCCAACGCGAAAAGAGCGGGTTCCTCCGCCACGCTGCCACCAGTGACCCCACAAGGAGAATGGACCCAAGAGGCAACGCGTTCGTCTTAAACACGCCCCAAAGAGGCATAGCACTGTGTAGGAAAAGCAATCGCAGCGCCATCGGTGTCAGACCGCTTGCGCCTTTGCGGATGAATTGAGCAGCCAATTGTCCTGACCATCCGTGCCAATCTTGCGCGGCGTATGTCAACCACAAAAGCCAACCTATCGCGATCGGTAGCGCAAACCAAACCGATGCGCGCCAACGCCGCCGCCGACACAACACCATGCCCAAAACCGCTACCGCTGGCAGGGTGATGAAATGTGTCAGGGTCGCTAAAGCACCGCAGACTCCCGCCAGCGCTACCTGCCACTCTTTCCCGTCCCGTTGATATAGCGTGAAAGCCAGCAAGCACGCCGTCAATCCCAAAGCACTGAGCATGTCCATCCGAGCGATATTGGCGTTGTATTGGAACGCTAAGTCGGACGCTGTCCACAGAACACACAGCAATCCTGCCCATCGCCCGAGCCCCCACTGGCGCGCCAGCAACCACAAAAGCGCTAACACGCCGACGGCGCAAAGGCGGCTAAGCCATCGCGCTGCCACGACATCAAAGCCTGTCATGGAGCCCCATGCGGCGAGGGCGAGAAAGTAAACGGGGGGTTGCCAATAGGTGCGTTGCGCAATGCCGGGCAGCAAATCGTCCAAGGCAGGCGTCCCCATACCCTTACCGTTCGCGAGGTTATGCGCTGCTTGTAAAAACAGGCTTTCATCGGGGACAAAGGGCAACAACACCGTGCCGTAGCAGTGCAGCAGAAGGAGCAAACTGCTACCGATAAGCGCGAGGGCAGCCCACTCCATCCAGACCCTGTTGGGCTGAGGTTGTTCCCCCGATGCCGTCATAACCCACCACCGCCGCGCTCACGCGCTCAGCAAGGCGCAAACTTCAGGTAGCCCGCCAACGATAAAATCGGGCTCAACGCCCTCAGGCTTCGGTTCACCCGTGCGGTTGAGCCAACAGGTGACCATGCCGACTTGCTTGGCGGGAGCAAGGTCGTAATGAAAGCCGAAAGCGACATGCAAGATTCGGTCGGGCGCTTCTCCCAACCGCTCCAAAGCGAAGGCGAAGATCCGCAGGTCAGGTTTGTAAACGCGGGCGTCTTCGGCAGTGATGAGCGCATCAAACACCACACCCATCAGCCTAACGCTTTCGCGCAAAATGTCGTTGTCGGTGTTGCTGATGATAGCGATGCGGGCATGGCGCTTGAGTTCGTGCAGCGTCGGCGGGACATCGGGGAAGGGTTGCCAAGTCGGCATGGACGCGGCGAAAGCGTCGCCGTCTTCGGGCGCATACGGGATGCCAAATTCCTTCAGCGCCGCTTCCAAACTCAACCGCAGGATCTCCTTGTAGGGGCGATAGGCTTGCCGGATGAGGTCAAACTGGACGGCTTCCCAGCGCCGGTGCAGCGCATCAAGGTCAACGGTGACCCCCTTGCGGGTGAGCAGGTCGCGCAGGAAGTTGCGAACGCCTGCGTCCCAATCAATGAGCGTGCCGTAGCAGTCAAAGGTCACCCACGCAAAGCGGCTCATTCCACCGTCGCCCCCCCGATCGTGCCGGCGCGCGGGATTTCCAACTGGTCAAAGATGCGGTCAGGCACACCTTTCGCTTTCAGGCGGACCGTCTCGCGTGTCAGCAAGTTGCCGTGCGTGACGACTTCCCATTTACCCTGCCGCTTCTGCAGAAACAGCACCAGCGTCTCGTAATCGTAGACTAACGCCGTTGCGTAACCGTCGGCGATGCGGATGCCCAAAATTTGGGGTTTGGTGTAGTATTGCTTGGCAAGGTAGTCTCGCACCGCTTCACGGATGGCGGCACGGTCACGGGCTTGCGGCATGTATTGCGCAAGCCCCGCGACCAACAAGATGAGCAACGATACCCCTAAAATTGCCCAGCTCCAACGCATCGTCGGACACCTCCGTGTCGTCGCGTGTATCGCGGGCGTTTTTTTGAGGGATGCGTCATCGGGCGTTGCTACGACCGGCGTTTCAGTGCGCTTTCCGCTAAAGCGACGATGCGGTCGGCGACCGCCTCAGGCGTGAGGTGCGTCGTGTCAATCTCAACGGCGTCGGGCGCTTTGCGCAACGGGGCAATAGCACGGGTGCGGTCGCGTTCGTCGCGCTCCAGCAACTCCCGCAACACTTGCTCGTAAGAGATGTCCACACCCCGTTGGCGCAACTCGCTCCAACGCCGTTTCGCCCGCTCAGGCAGGCTCGCTGTCAGGAAAATTTTGACTTCAGCGTCGGGTGCAACGACGGTTTGCACATCCCGCCCCTCCATGACAACGCCACCTTGCTCCGCCAGCAATTTTTGCTTCACCGTCAACGCGTCCCGCACACCCGCGTGAGCGCTGACGAGCGACGCCGCTTCGGACACTTCGGGCGCGCGAATGGCTTCGGTTACATCTTCGCCGTCCAGCACCACGCGAACGCTGCCGTCCGATTCGGGGCACAATGCGATGTCGGTCATTTGCGCCAAATGGCTCATCGTCACTTCGTCGCCGATCTCCATGCCCAACCGTAGGGCTTTCAAGGCGACAGCGCGATACATCGCACCCGTGTCCACATATAAGTAGCCCAGCCGTCGGGCGACGAGTTTGGCGACTGTGCTTTTGCCCGCACCAGCGGGTCCGTCAATGGCGATGACGATGCCGTTGGGTCGTTTCATGCCATCTCCACCTGCGCCCCAAGCGACGCCAGCACCTGCGGAAATTGCGGGAACGAAACGGCGATACAATCGGCGTCGTGAATGACGGTTTCGCCGTCGGCGAGCAAGCCTGCGACCACCAACGCCATTGCGACGCGATGGTCGCCGTGACTTTCCACCTCGGCGCCGTGCAGTTTGCTGCTGCCGCGAACGACCATACCGTCGGGCAATTCCTCCACTTGTGCGCCCGACTTTCGCAGTTCGCTGACCATCGCCGCGATGCGGTCGCTCTCTTTGACCCGCAATTCACGGGCGTCGCGGATGACCGTTATGCCATCGGCGACCGTCGCAATGGCAGCCAAAACGGGCAACTCGTCAATGGTGCGCGGGACCAGTTCACCCGCTATCGTTGTGCCCCGCAATTTTCCACCCCGCACCGTCACATCGGCGACGGGCTCTCCCCCTTGCACCCGTTCGTTGTGCACGATGACCGTTGCGCCCATTTGCTGAAGGACTTCCAGGTAGCCGGTGCGGGTCGGGTTGACACTGATGCCCAACGCCGTCACTTCCGCGTCGGGCATGGCTGCTGCCGCGCACAAAAAGAACGCCGCCGACGAGGGGTCGTTCGGGACGACGAGATGCGTGCCGCGCAACTTGGCGGGACCGATGACGGCAACGGTCAGGTTGCGCGCGGTAACTTTTGCGCCAAACGCGTGCAGCATGCGCTCCGTGTGGTCACGGGAGGGTGCGGGCTCGTGGACGACGGTCGTGCCGTCGGCGAACAGACCTGCCAGCAAAATCGCCGATTTGGCTTGAGCGCTGGCGATGGGCAACGCCCACTCAATCGGGCGCAACTTGGCGCCACGCATTCGGATGGGCGGCAAAAAGCGATCCGTGCGCCCTTCCACTTGCGCGCCCATCCGCTGCAGCGGGATGGCGACACGGTCCATCGGGCGTTGCTGCAGCGACGCATCGCCCGTCAACCGACTCTCAAAAAGGTGCGCCGCTAAAATGCCCATCAACAAACGCATCGTCGTGCCCGAATTGCCGCAGTCTAAGGGGGCGTCGCTGGCGCGAAAACGCGCGCCGCCGACGCCGTGCACGGTCACCGTCGGCGTGCCGATGCCGTCAAGGCGCACGCCCAATTGCTGCAAGCAACGGACAGTGCTCCGCACATCGTCGGCGTCCGAACAGTTGTCCACGACAGTCACACCGTCAGCGATAGCGCCCAACAGTAGCGCCCGATGGGAAATGGATTTGTCGCCTGCGACGGTGAATGCGCCCATCAGTTTGGCAGGTCCGCACACTTTTAACCGCATCGGCGTCACCACGCCACGCAATTGTAACATGGCGTGCAGCGACCTTGGCGATACCTTGAGGTCACCCCGTCCCCTGGCAACTGGGGAGAGCAATGCGCTACAATCGCTAACGCTGGCACGCTCGGTGCGCCTTTTCAAACGGGCACTTGGCAAGATGTCAACGCTGCCGCGTGGCGAAACGACGAAGGTGAGAACTGATGGTCAACCTGAACGCCATTGATTGGTGGGAAATCGCCGGCAAGATTGTCCGCCCCATCGTGCGGTTGGTTGATCCGAACGAGTGGCAAGTGCGGCGGTTGCGCCGCCGCATTCAAGCCATCAACGCGCTGGAAAGCGAAGTTCGGCGATGGCGCGATGAGGATTTCGTCGCTAAGACTCAGGAGTTTCGGGCGCAACTGCGCGCCTACACAGCGGAGTTGCGGGCGGAGTATGAGGCGCAGTTACAGGCATACCGCGCTTGCAAAGAACCCGAAGAGCGGTTCCGCCTTGAGGAAGAGGTCGCCAAACTGGACTTGGCGGTTAAACGCAAAGAGCAAGAGTTCCTCAACAGCATTTTGCCGTTGGCGTTCGCGATGGTGCGGGAAGCGGGGCGGCGCACCGTCAAGATGCGCCACTTTGATGTCCAGTTGATGGGCGGCATCGTCCTGCACGAGGGCAAAATCGCCGAGATGAAGACGGGCGAGGGGAAAACCCTGGTGGCGACTTTGCCCGCTTACTTGAACGCTTTGACAGGGCGGGGCGTCCACATCGTTACCGTCAACGACTACCTCGCCAAACGCGACGCCGAGTGGATGGGACCGATTTACCGCTACTTGGGGCTGACCGTCGGCTACATCCAGCACTTCATGGAGACGGCTGAGCGCAAGGCAATGTATGCCTGCGATGTGACTTATGTGACCAACAGCGAACTGGGGTTTGACTACCTGCGGGACAACTTAGCGCAGAGTTTGGACGAAGTAGTTCTGCGGGAGTTGCACTACGCCATCGTGGACGAAGTGGACAGCATCCTGATTGACGAAGCCCGCACGCCCCACATCATTGGCGGGATGGTGGAGAAGCCGACGGACATCATTGAGCGCGCCGACCACATCGTGCGCCAATTGCGCAAGGATGTGGACTTCACCGTTGAGGAAAAACATCGCACGGTGGCGTTGACCGACGAAGGCGTGCGGCGGGTGGAACAACTGTGGGGCTTGTCCAACTTGTCCGACCCCGCCAACTTCGCCATCTACCACGCCATCTTGAACGCCCTCAAAGCCCACCATTTGTTCAAGCGCGATGTCCACTATGTCGTCAAGGACGGCGAGGTCATTATCGTGGACGAGTTCACGGGACGGTTGCAGTGGGGACGGCGTTGGAGCGACGGGCTGCACCAAGCCGTTGAGGCGAAAGAAGGCATCCCCATCAAACAAGAGATGCAAACCATCGCCACCATCACGCTGCAGAACTTCTTTCGCATGTATTTCAAACTGGCGGGCATGACGGGCACGGCGAAAACCGAAGAGCAGGAGTTCGTCAAGATTTACGGCATGCCCGTCGTCGTCATTCCGACCCACAAACCGATGATTCGCAAGGACTACCCTGATGTGGTTTACAAGGTGCAAGAGCAAAAGTATCGGGGCGTGGTGCGCGAAATCTTGCAACTTTACGCCATTCAGCGCCCCGTCTTGGTCGGCACGCGCTCTATTGAGGTCAACGAGTTGATTTCCCTGCGGCTGTCGCCCCATTACCTGCAAGCATTGGCGCTGTGCACCTTGGTGTTAGACAGGACATGGCAGCTCCACAACAAAAAACAGTTGAGCGCTGACGAGTTGAACCAAATTCGGCAGGTCGTCAACGCGCGCTTGGAGGAGGTGGAAATTGGGCGGGTGCGCCAAATCGCCCGCAAGATAGGACTGGACCCCGACCCGTTGCACCCCGACAACCTGAAGCGGTTTGCCGAACTCATCCAAGTTCCCGCTGAACACTGGGAGAAAGCCCTGCCCCGCCTCGCAGAGGCACTGCGAGAGGGTGTCCCGCACAATGTGTTGAACGCCAAACACCATGAACGCGAGGCGCAAATCATCGCCGAAGCGGGGCGGTTGGGCAAAATCACCGTCGCCACCAACATGGCGGGGCGAGGCGTGGACATCATCTTGGGCGGCAAACCTGACCCCGAAAATGCGCCCGAGGAACTGTGCGATGACCCCGACTGCGATGTGGACTTCATACACAACAAGGAGTATCACGCCGTCAAGGCGTTGGGCGGGTTGCATGTGCTGGGCACAGAACGCCACGAAGCCCGCCGCATTGACAATCAGTTGCGTGGGCGCAGCGGACGACAAGGTGACCCTGGCAGCTCGCGGTTTTATGTCGCGCTGGACGACGAACTGTGGCGCCTCTACGGCGACAAAGGGTTGAGCGAACACAAGTGGCTGCGCAATTGGCCCGAAGAGGAGCCGATCGCCCACCCCATCGTCAGTAAGTCCATTGAAATCGCCCAGAAGCGGGTGGAAGGGCACAACTTTGAAATTCGCCGCCAGGTTCTGCGCTACGACGATGTGCTCAACATTCAACGGGAGCAAATTTACGCCAGCCGCCGACGCATCTTGGAAGGCGCCGATATGCGCGCGAACATCTTGGACTTCGCCCGCAAAACGATTGAGACCTACGCGGAGACCTATTTGCCCGATACATTGCCGCCCGATCAATGGGACTACGAGGGCTTTCTCAGCACACTGCACCCGTTTTTGCCCGTCGCTGCTTTCTACCGCCCTGAAGACTTGCGCGGGCTGAGTAAGCCCGAAATCGTTGAGCGCCTTTACGAGACTTGCGTCCGCTACTACGAGGAAAAAGAGGAGCGGTTGGGTGAGGATTTCATGCGCGACTTTGAACGGCGCGTCTTGCTGTGGGCGATTGACCAAAAATGGATGGAGCACCTTGCGGACATGGACTACCTGCGAGAGCATATCCATTTGCGCGCCTACGGACAACAAGACCCCTTCGTAGAGTATCAGCGGGAAGCCTACGAGATGTTCCAAGGGATGTTGCAGCGCATCCGCGAGGAGACTTTGCGGTGGGTGTTTTACGCCGAACCCGTCGCAGAGTCGGCGCAGCAGCGGGTGCGGGTGCAAGTCGTTTCCGAAGTGAGCGGTAGTGACGGTGCAAACGCCAGCGGCGATGGGGCACGCACCCGCCGCGCCAGCAAGCAACGCCCCGCCCGCGCAAGTCGCAAAGTCGGTCCCAACGACCCGTGCCCTTGCGGTAGCGGCAAAAAATACAAAAAGTGCTGCATGGTCAAGGAGCAGCAGGGCATATAGCGGTCAGGCGCACCGTCACATCGCCGGCGACGAACAGCCGCACCGTGCCGTCGGTCAAGCGCAACCGCAAGGCACCGTCCGAGGCGACGCCGTCGGCGCTGCCTTTTACCGTTGAGCCGTCAGGAAGCACCACTTGCACCTCCTTACCCCGCAAAAAGTCCAACGCGGCAAACGCCGACCACAAGGGGTCTATATCGTCCCTCGCCCAACGGTCCCACCACGCTTCCAACCCTACCAATATCGCCGCCAACGCCTCACTGCGGTCAACGGGTTTACCCGACACGGCTTGAACGGAAGTCGCTGTCATCTTTAGCTCTTCGGGGAAAGCGTCTGGCGGCAAGTTGACATTGAGCCCGAGACCGATGAGCGCCCACGCAGTAAATCGCTCCACCAAAACGCCCGCCAATTTCTTGCCGCCCACGACGACATCGTTCGCCCATTTGACCTCAGCGGGGACGGCGAAACGCCGCCGCAACGCTTCCGCGACAGCGACACCGACGAGCAAACTCAGCGTGCCCAACGGTGGGTGATGTGACGGCAAGCGCACTGCGACGGTCAGGTAAAGGTTCGTTTGCGGTGGTGAGAACCACGACCGACCCCAACGCCCCCGCCCTTGTGTCTGGGCGTCGGCGACAACGAGGGCACCGTGTGGCGCTCCCCTTTGCACCCACGCTTTGGCTTCATCTTGCGTGGATGCCACCCGCTCGTAAAACCGCCACGCTTTGCCGAGCCACTGCGTTTGACGCACTGCGTCAGCGACCCATTTCATGAGACCTCACCTCAATGCGGTCGGAAGGCAAGACCCTCCGAAATGCGGTGCCGCAAACGGCTCCGCGCCGCATATCAGCGTCGTTAAAATGTTGCGACAGGAGGGAGCGCCGGCTCTGGGGGTGAATCCTGATGAGCCAACCCAGCGTGTTCACCGTCACTGGAACGATAGGCGGCTTGGTGGCTTGGATTTTCGGCGAGTTGCTCTTCGGCAAGTTGTTGGTGCGCGAGTTGTCCCCACTGGAACGGTTTGTGTTGGACGCTGGCTACGGTTGGGTGACAGGTGTTTTAGTGGGGCTCATTTTCGGCGTAGGACAGTGGATGGCTGGGCGACGGCGGTGGTTGCCAGCCCTGTCGGCACTCTTGGGCGGCGTCGGTGGGGTTGCCGGGTTGTTGTGGGGCGAGACGCTGTATCAACTTCTGCGGTTCGCAGAAGTGCCCGCGCGCGTCGCAGGGTGGTGCCTCGTCGGGTTTGCCCTGGGTTCTTCGCAAGGCGTGGTGCGGGGCTCCACCGTCGGCGCGGTGCGCGCCGGTTTCGGCGGCGCTCTCGGCGGCGGCATTGGCGGGGCGCTGTTCGCATTGCTGCCAACAATCACATCGTTCCCTGACCCGACCTGTCGCGGGTTGGCGTGGGTGTTGATGGGCGCCCTCATCGGCAGCGCGTCGGCACTTTTTGAACGCTTGCTAGCCAACGCCACACTCAAGGTCGCGTCGGGCAAACTGGAAGGCAGAGAATTTGTCCTTGACAAACCCCGCCTGGTCGTCGGACGCGATGAACGCTGTGATATCGCCCTTTACTATGACGCCGCTGTCTTGCCCCACCACGCAACGCTGGAGTGGACAGGCGCCAGTTATCGCGTCGCACCGATCGGCAAGGCGGTCGTCACTGTCAACGGGCAAGCGGTGCTTGTCAAAGATCTGAGCCACAACGATGTCATCGTCGTCGGCAACACACGGCTTGTTTACCGACTCTGTGCCGAAACGGCAATTACCTTTTCGTGCGCGGCGTGTTACGGCGCAAACCGCAAAGACGCCAAGTTTTGCCGTCACTGCGGACACCCCTTCGTGCCGCTAAAACCGCCCAAAGGCGACAGCGCTTCTTGGGGCAAGCAAGTGCTGACAGCGCTGGGGGTTTTGGCAATTTGCTTGAGCGCCAATTTCGCCTTAGGCAGCCGACTGGGGCAAACGCCCGTTCTAACGGGCACCGCGGCGCCAAAGCCGGCAGATTTTGTGAGGAGGCAACGCCCCTTGCAACTCGCCGTCACACCCGCCGGCTACGACGATATTGGCAGCGTGTTGCACCAACTGGGCTTCACGACGGACACCATAGATTTTGCCGATTTGCGCGATGTCGTTCGGCTGCGCCGCTACGACGCCGTTTTCGTTAATTGCCACCGAGACCTGCAGGGATTTAGACACGGGCAAGCCATTGCCCAATATGTCGCTGAAGGCGGTGTGCTCTATGCGTCCGATTACGCCTGCGATGTCGTTCAAGCGGCGTTCCCGCGCATGCTGGACTTCGGCTTCAGCGGCGTTTTTGCCTTGTGGGGCGAAACGGTCAACGCAACCGTCGTTGACCCGACACTGGCGGATGTCGTGGGCACGCAAGTGCGCCTGCACTTTGACTTACCGGCATGGCGGCATGTCGCCGCGTGGCATCAGCCTTGCCGGGTTTACTTGACCGCCAACAGTTTAGGAAGTCAGCGGGCTTTGCTGGTTTCGTTCGCTTACGGGCGAGGCTTTGTCGTTTACACGGCGTTTCACAACAAGGCGCAGCCGTCTGCGACGGAACGACGGCTCATTGAATTTCTCGCCCTTCGTCCCTTGACCATGCAACTCTCGCGTCAAGTGACGCAACTCGTCACCCAACCGATGGAAATCGGCGCTTTAGGCGCGCGACAAAGCAGCGGTCTGCTTACGGGGCAGCAAATGGTTTTGCGGCGCGAAATCGTTGGAACGATCAGCGACGGGCACCGATCACCGATTTACCGCTTCACATTGGTCCAACCGTCACCCCTCAAAATTGTTATCGGCTGGGAAGGCGGCGGGGGTGAATTCGCCGTCACCGTCTGGAGTGAGCGGAACCCGCAGCACCGCTGGGAGCGACGGGGGCGCACAATGCCGTTGATTTTGCACATCGCTGGACCGCTGCCTGCGGGCAACTATTGCCTACAACTTACCGCCGTTCAGGCGCCTCTGCCCCGAACACCGTTCGTCGTCGGCATCGGAATGGGTCGGTAGTCAAGGGCACATTTGGGAAAGTAACGCCGTCGTCGTTTACAGCCCCATTAAGGGGCGCCGGCGCTTGCCGAGCCAATTGAAAAACATGTGTTCTGGGAGGTGCGACATCATCATTTGCTGGGACAATTGATGGCTGGAGGCGATCGTGATGGCGTCAGGGCAAACACTGTGCCCACAGTGTGGGGCAGAGAACCGCTTAGAGGCGCGCTTTTGCGCGCGGTGTGGGACAGGCTTAAATGCAACCGCCACCGATGGGGCAGGAATAGCGCCAAACGCGGAAACGCTAACCGACGGGGGGGCGGTGGAACCAGTAACACCACCTGAACCCCCGCCACCGTTGCCTGAAGGAACACTTTTGAACGAACGGCGCTACGAAATTCTGGCTTTTCTCGGCGCGCGCGACGGGGTCAATGAATATCACGCCGTTGAAACGACCCCCCGTAAACGCTGCCCTGTCTGCCACACCATGAACCCTTCTGACAGCAACTTTTGTGAGCAGTGCGGGGGTGAGTTAAGTGCCGCCGAGGCTGTCCCCTTCTTTGTGCGTTTGCGGGAAGCGGCGACGCCGACAGCGCTGCAGGCGGAACGAGCGCTCTTTGACAAAGAGTTGCATCACCCCCGTATAGCAGCACCGTTGGCTTTGTTCACCGCAACGCCTTACGATGAACGCCATTACGCCGTTTTCCCCGCAATTGACGGGACACCGCTGGCACAAGTGGAAGCCGATGACGCCGACACGGCGCTGGCATGGGCGCGCGATATCGCTGAGGTGTTCGCTCTCCTGAACGCAAAAGGCGTAAGCCTTTCGCGCCCTTTGACGGAAGCGGTCATTTTTACCGATGACGGAACGCCGTTCCTTGTAAGCGACGCTCTCCGCCCAGAGCCCGGCGACTGGGCACCTGTTCGGGAAGCGTTTCAGGACGCTGTGCGTCGCTGGTTAATGGGTGTGGGCGCTGCACCTTTGGCGCAACGCGTGGAGAATTTGTTGGCGTCTGCCAACGACTGGCAGCAAATCGCTGAAACGATAGCCCATTTGTTGACGGAACTGCATGCCCCTCCAACTTTGCGCTTAACGGTTGCCAGCGCGACCGATGTGGGGCGCCGGCGGGAACACAACGAGGACAGTTATTGGGTGCTGCAAGTGGAACGGTGTCATCTAGACCGCACGGAGACGCTGGCGCTTTTAGCGGTCGCCGACGGTATGGGTGGACACGCAGCCGGCGAAGTGGCATCACGGCTTTGCCTGCAAGTCTTCGCGGACAGTTTACTCAACGCCGTCAAACAATGGGTCAATTTCAACGACCCCGATTGGGCGGAAGCGTTGCGCCAAGCCGCGATGGAAGCCAACCGGCAGGTGTTTGCGGAGGCGCAAACGATGCGGAACAACATGGGGACAACGCTGGTCGCAGCGGTCGTCTGCCACAGCCGTGCCCTGTTCGCCAATGTAGGAGACAGTCGCGGTTATATCGTGCGAGACGGGTCCTTAAAGCAAGTGACGAAAGACCACTCTTATGTCCAGCAATTGGTAGATTTAGGGATGCTCACCCCTGAACAAGCCCGTCACCACCCGCAAGGCAACATCATCACCCGCGCCATCGGTATTGACCCTGCCGTGGAAGTGGACATTTTTGAAATCGCCCTGCAAAAGGGCGACATCATTCTGTTGTGCTCCGATGGGTTGGTGGATATGGTGGACGACGCAGACATTGAACGCGTGCTGCTCAGCGAGCCCGACTTGGAACTCGCTGCCGCGCGGTTGGTGCAACTGGCAAACGCCGCCGGCGGCGACGATAACATCACCGTTGTGATAGCCCGCGCCGACGCCGTGTAAGGGCAGGAAGGTGACCTAAAGTGGCAGCGTTGACAACCGTCCGTATCACCCTTAGCCATCAGACGCCGACGGAAAAAACTGTGGCGTTACCAGCCCCGTTCGCTTTTCGGCGACTACCGGTCCACCTTTCTGACTACGAAGGTCCCGCTGAACTGCTAATGTGGTTGTTACGGCGCCAATTAGTTACCGTTGATGAGGTGCCTGTTGACACGATCGCACATCAGATAGGCTGGCAGTGCGATGACCCTCTGCAAGTCGCAGATGAAGTCGCCGTCGCTGCCGAGTTGGCTTGGATGAAGTCTGCGCTCCTGTTACCCCAGCCCGAAGCGGAAGCGTTACAGGTCTCCGACGACGAACCGACAGACGGAGAACCGCTGCGCCGACGGTTGCTACGACATGCCGCTTACGGTTTGGCGGCGCGGTTCCTGGCAGAACGCCACAAAGTGTGGTCGCAAATGTACCCCCGTTCGCCGGAAGAAACGACCTTAACGCCCCTGAAAGAGTTGACGGTAGGCGATGAACCTTTAGCGTTGTTGACCGAAGCGTTGCGCCGAGTCGTGGCGCGCTTATCAGGCGCGCAAGGGCGTATGCCCCGCCGGCGTTTAACTGTCCCGCAACGACTTAAAATGTTACTGCAACAGTTGCGGTCTTTACCCGATAGCACGACGACTTTCGACGCCTTGTGCGCCGATTGCACGAGCCTACTGGAGGTGATCGTGACTTTCCTCGCCGTGTTGGAATTAGTGCGCCGCGGCATCGCGGGCGCCCGGCAAGATGAGCCTTTCGGTCCTATCCTTGTGTTTCTGAAGAATAAGTAATCGGAAAGCAAAATCGTTCGTGCTGCATCGTCGTCTTGGAGGATGCGTTTTTTCCGACACGCTGATTCAATTGCAGCCGGGCAAAAGACTACCTCCCGATTCCGAGGTCACACGCCTCGGCACGATCCAGTTCAGAGGACGCTGTCCCTGCAGCGCCGTGGTTCTTTGGCACAAAAAATTACCGTCTCCATTACGCATGGCTTGAATAAAATCTCCGCTTCAGTGCAATATTAGATACAGGGGTAAAACCTAAAAAGCGGGAGGCGTTGAAATGTGAAAAAGCGGGGTTTCACTCTGATTGAACTTTTGACCGTCATCGCGGTTATCGCGGTGCTGGCGGCGCTTCTGCTTCCCGTGTTCATGAGGGTGCGCGAGAGCGCGAGGCAATCAAGTTGCTTGACATACTTGCGACAAATTGGAATGGCGTTTGGGCAATATGTCAACGATTGGGACGAGTCTTTCCCTATACCTGATGCGAACCTTTTGTCTATAGATGAATGCGCCGAAGTTTACGAAGGGCACGAACCATTCAACGGTGTTCTCACTTACGGTAACCAACTTTTGACTTACAGCAAGAACGGGCAAATTTGGCGATGCCCCAGCGATCCCAACGATGTGAAAGTTCTTCCAAGTTACGAGTTGGGCAAAAGGTGGACTTCGTATCATTACCGCCACTATTTCGTCGTCGGCTTCCACTGGCTTTGCCCTTTTGAGCCTTTGGTTCAATGGGTTCGGGGTCATGTCCCGCGATTGGCGATGTTTCAGCAGCCCGCAGGCATCTTCGCCTTTCACGAGTTGGGAGTTTACCATCGGCAAGAGTTAACGCAAAACCAATCAACGGGACAGCCTGAATGGAGCCCGTCAGCAGGGATGCAGTTCGCTTTCCTTGACGGTCATGTCAAGATGGTCAGCGTCGGACAAATTTTGCAACGCGCCGCATGGTGGACAGGACAAGGTTGGGATTACCACTGGCCACGAAACGGATGGGAGATAGAACCCATCGTCGGCAAACCTGATTTGTAGCGCTTTGCCCGATGGGCAAATAAAATTCGCCCCTCATGATGTAATGTCAAGGGGGTGAGAGCAGATGTCATTACGAACATTGGGATCGATGGCTTTGACACTTGCTGGATTGGTTTTGGTTGCTATTTCAGTTTGGCGTGGATTTGGTTTGCGAAGGGGTAATGTTTCGCCTTCGGAATGGATGACACCTGACTACCAAGTAAAGAAAGAAAACCTGAAGTCGCTATACCACAAAGCCCGCTGAAAAGGTTACCTCAACCCGTCCGAAATGGAGATCGTCAAGAAACTGGCAAACGACCCAAATTGGGCAGTGAGGGTCAGGGCTTTGACCGCCATGTTTCCGATCCGCAGTCAACAGCAGAGGCAAGAGGCGATTCAAATTGCTCTATCTAGAGAAGTTAAAAGACCCTGAATGGGTCGTGCGAGTTTATGCATTGCGGGTTCTGACAATCCAAGGGGCAAAAGAATACATCCCTCAAATCCTCCCCCCTGCTCAATGATCCTCAACTGAAGGTTCGCGAAGAAGTCAAGAAAACGCTCCAAAAGTTGGGCTATCAAGCCCGTGAATAAAATTTGTCCCTCAGTGCAATTTATATAGTGGCAGCGGGGGAAAGGCTGCCGAACACTTCACAACTTAGGAGGTGCATTGAGATGAAGAAAGTGGGAAAGTTATGGCTGACTTTCATTGTGGCAATGTTGTTAGGCATTACTGGGGCGTGGACAATCACAGCGCCTTGTTGGGACACTTGCCCACGGAACTACCCAAACGACACAGATAGGTGTCAACAATGCTGCGATGAGAAATGCCCAAACGCTATTGCAAAAGACAAATGCTACAACAATTGCCCTTGAAGGGGGCTTGACAATGTTCCCATTTCGCAAAATTGTCGTTGTCTCTTTCTTGGGTATTATAGCAGTGCTGGTGATGATGTGGTTTGGATTGGGAAGAAGGAGTAAACCCGAAAGCGGAGTGCACCTTGACCCAGTATACTTAGCAAAGCGTGATTTAGTAGCACCTTTGCAAAAGGTGCGAGGGCGTCGTCTCTTTACGCCACAAGAAATGGAACTGCTTAGGAAATTTTCCCGTGACCCAGACAAATACATCCGTTGCCGTGCCCTTTCAGCACTTCGTTATGTCCGTGATCCTCAACAGAGGCAGGAAGCAATTCAAATTGCTTTGGAACGGTTGAAAGACCCTGAATGGGTTGTGCGAAACTATGCATTGCGGGTTCTGGCAGCCCAAGGGGCAAAGGAATATGTCCCTCAAATTCTCCCTTTGCTCAATGACCCGCAACCAGAGGTTCGCGAGGAGGTTAAGAAAACCTTCCAAAAGTTGGGCTACCAAGTTAGTAAGTAAAGTAATTGGCAGTAGAAGATGGTGGACAGGGCGCTTCAAGAATTAGGCTACAAGGTGAAATAGACATGCGTTGGCATTACGGCTTAATTGCTTTGCTCGGGCTAATCGTTGGATGGGGAAGCGTGAATGTGGCGCGGTATCTTGTCTTGCAAATTGCGCCCGTAAAAGTGGAGCCTTCGTCCGTTTCGCTGGGTGAAGTGGTTGAAGGCGAAAGTGTCCCATTCACTGTCCAAATCCTCAACAACACTGACCGATCCTTACAATTAACCCGCTTTCAGGCTTCCATATGCGGTTGTTTCTTTGAGCGGCACAAGTTGCCTGAAACGATACCGCCCAAATCAAAAGTGCCCTTAAACTTCGGTTTGAACGCGGAGAAGCTGCCCGACCGTTTCCAGGAGCGCTTGACCCTTGTCTTAACCGATTCGTTAGGAGTGGTATTCACCCCAGCAGTCGCACTGACGGGCAAAGTGCTCCGCGAAATTGCTGTCAACCCTGCTTTTCTTGACTTCGGCACAGTTATATTGGGGGGGTAACTACTCGGACTCTTTCGTTACAAAGTTTGACTGGGCGAACTTTCACAGTTGACGGAATAGAAGCACCGCCTGAGCTTAATGTGTCTTCTCTTACTTCCTCAGGCTCAACGATACGACTTCATATTTCTTTCCGTCCACGCGAGCGTCCCGGTTGGCGCGAGGGGAAAATCAAACTGAGGTTGAAAGGGCTTCGTCGCAAGGAAGTCACTGTGCCCTTTAAGGGGATGGTGGAAGGTGTTTTGGACACCGACCCTAATTTCCTCAATTTCGGTTCGGTGGTTTCGGGGCAGGTGAAAGTTTTGACCTTTCGGGTCGTCAATCGGTCAGGTAAGCCCGTCAAATTGCGTTTGGCGTCGCATCCCCCTTTCGTGGAAACCGTCCCCATTAACCCTAATGTGACTGTATGGCAAGGACGATTGAAAGTTCCGTCCAACCCTTCCCTATCGCAAGTGTTGAGTGGCAAAATTGTTTTCACGACAAACCTTCCCCTGCAACCGTTGCTGGAAGTGCCGTTCTTTGCGGCGGTGGAAGGGTCAAAGGCACTTTCAGCGACCAGGCAGGGAGAAGCAAAGGGAAGTGAAGCCTATGCGAAGCGACGGTGAATTGCCCTGTCGGGTGGGAAGAATGGATAGAAGAGTGCCTTCGTGAAGTGCGCCGTTGGAGGACACCGCCCAACTGGACGGATGCTGATTGGTGGGAGGAAATGAAAGGGACTGCTTTGCTAGCTGGTTGGGCAGCACTGTGTTCCTACGACCCTCACTGTGGGATCCCAATAAAGCAGTTTATAAAAACGCGCGTGAGGGCTGCGCTGCTACAGCGCTACCGCGAGGAATGGCGGTTCGCCGGACGGTGCTGCTGCTATCCATCTTCTCAGCAAGATGAAGAATCTGGTGAAGTGGAAGCAATGCCTCTTGAGGAACTCGCCGCTATCTCCGCTGAGCAAGCATTCTGGTGGAAAGTGGAAGTGAGAGACTTGCTTGCCCGTCTCCCCCCGAAAGAGCATTACCTTGCGGAACGGTTCTTTATTGATGGGGCAACGGAAAGGGAAGTCGCCGATGAACTCCGAATCAGCCAACCGACGGTGAGCCGATGGAAACAAAAAGTGCTGCAAAAGTTGAGGCAAATGCTAGAAAGCGAATTGCCCAGACAAACGAGAGAACACTTGGCTTCCGACCAATAGCGTTGTCCCTTGTTGACGACAGACTTGAATACTGAAGAAACTTCAAGGTGCTTTGCGATGAGCAAGGATGTTGTAACTGACTACCAGGCTCTCTGGATGGTTGTTCCGACTTATAACGAATCAGACAACATAGCGATGCTTGTTGAACAAGTCTTGACAACCACGCCGTTAGCGCATTTGGTTATAGTGGACGATGGGTCACCGGACGAGACGGCAAAAGTCGTAGAAAAGTTCGCTCAACAAGACGGTCGGGTTCATTTGCTTCGTCGTCCCAAGAAGTTAGGCTACGCTTCAGCGGTTGTGACAGGACTGCAGTTTGCGCTGTCAGACGGCGCTTCAGTTATCGGTTACATGGATGCCGATTTGTCTCATGACCCGAAGGCTCTGCCTTTGTTGATAGAAGCGGTGCAAAACGGCGCAGATATCGCAATCGGTTCGCGTTATGTCAATGGCGGGCAAATCGTCGGTTGGGCGTGGCAGAGGAAAGTCCTGTCACAATGCGCCAACTGGTTGGTTCGGTTCTTGTTGAGATTGCCTATCCACGATACCACCAGCGGTTTTCGCGTTTTTCGCCGAAGGGCGCTGGAACGGTTAAATTTGGGACGAATTAATGTTGACGGTTATGCTTGTCAATTCGCCAGCGCAGCGCTGGCAGTTTGGGAAGGATTAAATGTCGTAGAAGTGCCCATCACCTTCCGTGAGCGAAAACTTGGTCGCTCCAAAATGTCGTGGCGCATCGTTGCTGAAGCGACGGCAGTTTTGCTCAAGATGACATGG
The DNA here is from genome assembly GCA_002898575.1 of bacterium HR17. Lineage (NCBI taxonomy): Bacteria > Candidatus Fervidibacterota > Fervidibacteria > Fervidibacterales > Fervidibacteraceae > Fervidibacter > Candidatus Fervidibacter japonicus. The sequence goes on along the minus strand of BEHT01000009.1, from coordinate 20,141 downwards.
TGGCGCTTGACGGGACATTGGTTAGGTTCACCTGTCCTGCAAGGTCAGTGAATAAAATTTGCCCTTCGCTGCAATTATATAATTGGCAGTGAGAAAAGACTGCCAACAATCTAACCGATAGGAGGTGTTTTGTGATGACATGGAAAGATGGTCGTATTGGCGTCTGGATGCTTGTAGGGTTACTGGGAATATTACTCATGGTGGCAGGCACTCTGGAAGTGGTGAAGGCACAGACCGGGCAATGCCCACAAGTTAAAGGAGTATGTGGAGGATGGGGAGCATGGGGATCCTGTAATGAAAGTTCCGATTCAGGTCATGAAGGGCATCGCCACTGCGTTAGGTACAGATACCCAGATTCGTGCGTTTCTACATGGAGGTAGGTCAAATGCAAGTGGGATGGAACGCACTTCAGCTATGAGTGGGCTGAATGTAATTACGATGGAGTCAATAAAGTTTGGACATGTTCCGAGCAACCAGCTGGTGGGGGTGGAAGTGTGAAGCATTACGAAACTGTTTCTTGTCCTTAAACTTGACAACAAATCGTTGCTATGGTAGGAGGCGCGCGGTTGTATGTCCTTCAACCGCGTGCCCCCAATATTCTGTGAGGGGAGTTGATTTATGATGAGGCAATTTTGGTTGTTAAGTTTATTAGTGTTACTTTGTACTAATCCAGAAGCATTAGGAGCAGAGGATATTGTGCATGATATTGTCAAAACTGCGATTTTGCGAGAAAGTTCTATAAAGACCGGGAAGGTGATTCTTCATGTTTTTAAACCAGGAAATCCACAGAAGTATCAAGAAGTGATCTATATCTTTGATAACCAAAATAAAAAGATTTTTGAAGAATCCAAGAAAATCGGTCATAATCAAACAATAATCCCACAAAGTGAATTTAGAATATTGTTAACACCAAAGATTTCAATGATGACCTATTATTCCCTTGGAAAACTTCAGGTATTTAGAGACTTTAGAGACTTTAGAGACTATCCATCGTCATATCACGAAGGATGGGAGAAGAAACTCTTACGGGGACGCTTTTGGGATTTCTTTAGAAAAGAGGACCTGCTTAGATCCAAGGCTAAACTAAAAGGTAATTACATAATTTTGTTGCTGCCGCCAGGAAAAAGATATAGAGAAATAATATGGCTTGATCAGAAAAAGTATTTACCTGTTAAGCTCCAAGTAATCAATAGAGATACTAATAAAGTGGAATTACAAGGTGAAATTTTCTATCAAATGTATCAAGAAATTTGGTATCCTAAGCAAGTAGTTTATTTAGGGAGAGCAACATATATTGTAAAAAAAGTAGATCTAAATATACAATTGACGGACAAGGATTTTAGAATTGACGATATTCCCGTAGGTGCTTTTGTTCAAGACAATCGTTTCAACCCCCCTTTGGTCTATCGTCAAGGCTACAGGCAATTTACCGATGAGGAACTTTTCCAGATGGCGAAAAACCGCGAACTGTTGGAAGACCCTAAGTGGATGGGCTACGAAATGCCTACAGGTAAAGCAACGCTTCTGGGTTATCTCATTGCAGGCATCGGATTGCTCTTAACAGTTATCTCTATCTACATGGCTCGCAGAGTTTACCGTAAACGAATGTCGTGATTATGAGATGCCCTTTCAGGAGGAGAAAAGCAATGAAGGGCACAGCGTTCAAAGCCTTGTGGGGCATGCTCCTTGTTATTCCCATTATCGTCGTATTTTATTGCTTTAATACTTCATACAAATACAAGTTACCTCAGAATGCGCCTTTGCGATTTAATAAGACCATCCATGACTTCGGGGAAGTTAAGTGGGGCACTTCTGTTGATGCGAATTTTTACTTCATTAATGCAACACATCGTGAACTCACGATAGAACACATCACTAACAGTTGTGGTTGCACTGTTGTTTCCCTATCTGCATCTCGTTTCCGTCCTGGTGAGCAAGGTGTCTTAATCCTGCGTTTTCTGCCAACAGGTTTCGGTGGGCAAGTCTCCCAAATGGTGCAAGTTTGGATTAAGGGCTACAAATCACCCATCACTCTTTACCTCAAAGCAAATGTTAATCCCTTACTACAACCGATCCCAGAGAAAATCAATTTCGGTCAAATCCCATCCTGTCAACCTGTCTCAACTACCCTCGTTTTGAGGAACACCTCAGGCAGGCAAGTTCGTGTCACCCGATTAGAAACCTTCAAGGAATACATAAAAGCCTCAGTGCTCAAAGATGGGGACGAACCGACTATCCGCGTAGAATCGGTTAACCCGCCAGTTGGCAAATTATATGACCGTTTATACATTTACACCTCCCTCCCAGAACGCTCCCAAATTGATGTTCCCATCCAAGCAAATGTTGCTTGCAAGTGAGACTTGTCTGACACCGAATTCTTCTTCGGCTTCGTTAATGTGGGCAATCGGATAAGCCGCAAAGTAAGGGTTAGAGGACTGCCCCTTACAGCAGTTAAAAGGGTGTGGACAACGACACCTATAGCCACTGTAGATATTGTCCCTCTTCCCGACGGCATAGAGTTAACCGTTAATTTGGACCTAACGAAATTGAAGGTAGAAACCTCTGAGGAGATCAAAGGCGATGTTTTCATTGAAACTAAAGACCAAGAGCAGTCGCTCATCAGGTTACCTATCGTTGGTGTAATTCAAAATCCCAATCGTATCGGAGGTTGCTGTCAAGGACAGCATGAAGACAAAAACTGAGCGATGTGGGGCCTTGGTAGTTATAGTAATAACTGTCAGTTGGAGCGTTTGTCTCCTAATACTGCAAATCTTGCGCTTTAATCGTTTAGGTGCATCTGCGTTTGATTTAGGCATCTTTCAACAAGCCGTCTGGTTGATGTCTCAAGGTAAAACACCGTTTGTGACTGTCCGAGGAATGCACATTCTTGGCGACCATTTCACGCCTATTCTTTATTTGCTTGCCGTCCCTTACCGCTTTTGGGCTCACCCATTTTGGCTTTTCCTCGCCCAAACAATTGCTTTAGCAGCAGGGGCTTTTCCACTTTATCGGTTAACCATGCGAACAACACAACACGAATGGGCGGCTGTTTTGGTCGTTATTGGCTACCTTTTGCACCCCGCTTTGTTCACAATGTTGCTATTTGACTTCCATCCCGTTTTGCTTTCTGTCCCTTTTGTCCTTTGGGCAATGGACGCTATTGAGTCAGGACGAGTTGTTCACTTCATTGTTGGTGCTTGTTGTGCAGCCTTATGCAGGCAGGATGTTGCCATCCCACTGGCAGGGATTAGCATGTATGGCATTTTTGTCCGGAAACGCCATTGGGCTTGGGGTGGTTTGATTTTTAGTTTCGTTTGGTTTTCGATAACGATGAAAATTATGACCTATCTGAGCAATACTGAGCAATCTGCTTATTTATCGTTATATGATCAATGGGGAAAAACACTTACAAGTATTATTTGGGGTATTATCACTCACCCCATTGAAGTGATTAAATCGCTAACTTTATGTCACGGGTATGTTCAGACCCCTGGCATTTACCCCCTGCTCTTAGTGGTGCCTTTCGCTCTTTTCCCCTTATTAGCGCCAGAGGTGTTAGTTTGGGGATTACCTAGTTATGCCCTCATAGCGCTAAGTGAGCGTCCTGTCATGAGGGAAATAGGCTATCAATATGGAGCATTGATTGTGCCCTGGTTGGCTTTTGCCAGTATTTCAACATGGGAACGGCTCTTGAGATGGGGAAAACATCTCGCAGTTTCATTGCAACGGCGTTGGGAGGTTACGCTTGCTCTAACTTGGATCAATTGTTTGGCTCTGGGCACCTGTCATTACGGATCGCCCGTTATTCAACGGTTTATGCTTAGCACCCTGCCTCCAGAAGAGGCAAGAGCCATTATGGCCTTTCTTCGTAAGCATATTCCACCTGATGCCAGTGTTACAGCTCCTAGCAATTTGGTGCCGCTTTTAGCCCACCGTGAGCATATTTATTTGTTCCCTAATCCTTTCTATCAAGTTGTTTTTGGACCATCAGTGAATGCTGTGAAGCAACAGATGAAACCTCAATCTTTTCACATTACTGCTCAACAATTTTACCAAAGAATCAAATCTGCTCCTGTAGACTTTATCGTTTTAAGGAAGCAAACAAACACTCAGCCACTGCAATTGGAAACATACGAAACTATTGCGATCTATCTCTTGTCATGTCCCGAGTATGGAGTTATTGCCCGCAAGGGAAACACCATCATTTTGAAGCATAAGGCGGATTTCGCACATGGGTTGTATATTTTGGGCGTTAATGTAAGGCAAATTCGTGAAGGTCCGAAACAAATCACCGCTGCCGTCAGCGCTATATGGAGGCAGTTGCAGGAGTAAGGAGTGGTGAAGAACATGGACGATAGAAAGGAGACAATGGAGAGAAAAGGGAAACAGGAGGAAAAAACAATTAGTTGCCGTGGGTTTCATGCTTTGCGCTTGTCTTACTTTCATCGTCTATTTTTGGGTGGCAGGTGCGTCGCTACGCTCAATTGGGCGCGCATAGCCTTAAGGAGGTAAGGAGTTATGCGGTCAGGGCATTGGCTCGGTTGCAAGTGAAAGATGCTATCTCCCTTCTCCCTCCTTTGAATGACCCTTGCCTTGAGGTTGGGGATGCACTAAAGAAGTTAGGACACCAAGTTCGTGAATAAAATTTGCTCTCCGCTGCAATTATATAATTGGCAGCGGGGAAAAGGTTGCCAAACAACTCGCAATTTGGGAGGTGCGTTGTGATGGACAAGGTAAGAAAATTGCGACTAACCCTTCCTTACAGCCTTGCTCTTTGGCATCGTTGGAGCAATGGCACAGGAACCTTGCGATGTCTATTGCCCTAAACATTACTCAGATAGGGCGTGCCTTCGTTGTTGCGACCAACTGTGTGGGGATTGGTATGACCTACAGGCTTGCTACAAAAGGTGCCCGATAATCGTCTGAGGATGAGGGGAATATGAGGCTGTTGGTTTTCTTCAGCGCGTTCGCTTTGGGTATAGCCATATTTCTGGCTTGGAAAGGGGTGGGGAACAAGTCGTTCCAGCAAGCGGGGCAGCGACCCTGGTTGACGCCCGATTATCTCGCTAAAAGGGAAATTGTGGAATGGTTGGAAGAGTTAAAGGGAAGAAGACCGTTCACCAGCGATGAAATGGCAAAGTTGCGGGAGTTCGCCAGAGACCCCATATGGATGATAAGGTGTCGTGCCCTTCGCGCCCTTTCCTACGCCCAAACGGACCAACAACGGAAAGAGGCTATTCAAATTGCGGTGCAAAGGCTGAGGGACAAAGAGGGAGTCGTTCGGTTCTACGCTGTCCTTGCCCTTGACCGACTTCAAGCAAGAGAAACTGTCCCAGATCTTCTTCCTCTCCTCAACGATCCAGATCCTGATGTGAGGAAGGTTGTCCTTAAAACCTTGACCCGTTTTGGCTATTCTGTAGAAAGCAGTGAAACCCATAGACGACAAAAGGAATGAGGCTGGAGAGATGAAAAGAGGGCGAGAGAAAAATCAATTTGTTGCTATGGGTTTCGTGCTTTGTGCTTGTCTCGCTTTCATCGGTTATTTTCTCTGGTTGCAAATGCGTCGCTACGCTCAGTTGGGTGCTTATGCTTTTGATCTAGGCATCTTTCAGCAAGCCGTTTGGTTGATGGCACAAGGTAAAACGCCATTCGTGACTGTTCGTGGAATGAACATTCTCGGTGACCACTTCACGCCCATCCTTTACCTCATTGCTCCGTTCTACCGCTTCTGGTCGCATCCTTTTTGGCTCTTTCTCGCTCAAACCCTTGCTCTGGCAGCAGGAGCGTTGCCCCTATATCGGTTGGCTTTGCGGCGGACACAAAAAGAATGGGCTGCGGCACTAATTGCCATCGGTTACCTTCTCCATCCTGCTCTTTTCACAATGCCTTTGTTTGACTTTCACCCTGTTTTGCTCTCCGTCCCTTTTGTGCTTTGGGCTATGGACGCAGCAGATGAAGGGAAACCCAAAGTCTTTGCGATGGCAGCGGTTTTGGCGATGGCGTGCAAGCAGGAGATTGCTCTTACCGTTTCTTCGTTGAGCGCTTATGCTGCCCTCTTTTGGAAGAGGCGATGGGCATGGTGGGGAGTTTTAGGGGGCATCACTTGGGCGTTTGCAGCGTTGAAAATAATGCCTTACTTGGCTGGCGCCGAACAGTCCGCTTACCTTTCTCTTTACGCCCGTTGGGGGACAACTCCGTTGGGCATCGTTTGGGGCATCTTAAGTCGTCCAATGGAAGCATTAAAGGAGTTAGTGTTTTGTCAAGGACATGCCACAGCGCCCGGCGTTTACCCTCTTTTGCTGCTCTCACCTTTCTCGTTCTTTCCCCTTTTAGCGCCAGAGGTTTTGCTCTTCGGTTTGCCCAACTACGCTCTCAACGCCCTCAACGAACGCGTGACCCTTCGTGAATTGGGCTATCAATATGCATCCACGCTTATCCCTTGGTTGGCGTTGGCAAGCGTCGTGGCGTGGACGCGATTGTTGAAGTTGGGTAACGAATTGCCTCAAACTTCGCATCGGCGTTGGCAGTTTCTCGTTGCGCTCGCTTGGCTCGTTTGCGTTTCGTTCAGCGCCTATCGCTACGGACCGCCCGTTATTCAGAGGTTCACGAGCGACATGGTGCCACCGAAGGAAGCAGCAGCCATAGTCAACTTCTTAAATCATCACATCCCACCTGACGCGTCGGTGACAGCGCCGACGAGTTTGGTTCCGCCTTTGGCTCATCGCGAACGCATTTACTTGTTTCCAAACCCATTCCAGCAAGTTGCCTTTGGTCCTTCAGTTGAAGCGCTCAAACATCAAATTGAGATGAGACCCAAACCGTTGCCAGAAAACGAGTTCCACCGCAGGATGAAGGAGCAGTCGGTAGATTTCATCGTTTTGAAGGCGAGGACGAACTTTTGGCCGTTGGGTGCAGACGCTTACGACACATTGGCAATCCACGCCCTCACCTGCTCCGAATACGGAATCGTAGCGGTTCGTAAAGACCTGCTCCTTCTCAAGCGTGGAGCAAATTTCGTTGAAGGTTTGAGGCGAATTAATGTCAACCCCAGTTTACCGAGGGAGCGTTTGAGGGAAGCAGTTCAAATCGCTTGGGAGCAATTAAAAAGTGTTGGATGGTGATGAAGCAATGAAATGGCGAGAAGTTCGGTTGGCAGCGGCAGTTCTGTTCGTTGGAGGCGTTTTTGCGGGAGCGTTGATCGCTGCTGCGCGGGCATTTTTGCCCAGGTGGACGAATTTAGCCTTGTTGCCTTACAGCCCGCCGATGCTGGTCTTAGAAGGTTTGATCGTCCTTCACATTGCCTTTTGGCTTCGCCCCTTGACAGTTGGTCATTGGGCTTTGAACGGGTTGCTTTTGGGCTTGATGGTGCAAATTGCATCTTTGTTTCCTTACGACATTCACACCTTGCTGTCTTACCATTGGAGTGCTCTGATAACCGTCCCAGCAGCGATAGTCGGGATGGCGCTAAGCACAAACACCCCTCAACAGAGAGCACCGCGATGAAGTCCGACCGTGCCACAATTTCTTAAGGTCTTGCCATGTGGCTTATAGGAGGTGAAGGGTGATGCTGGAGCGCACCGTCACTGTGCCAGAATACACTGTCACTGAGCGCGTGGAATTAGACCCACGGAAGACGGCGTTGCTCATCGTGGACATGCAAAACGACTTTGTCAAAGAGGGCGGCAAATTGGTCGTGCCGACGGCAAAAGACACCGTTCCTGTCATCCGCAAATTGCTGGATTTAGCCCGTCAACACGGCATGTTGGTTGCCTACACGCAGGACACCCACCTGCCCAACGACCCCGAGTTTCCTATCTGGGGCGAGCACTGCCTCATCGGCACCTGGGGTTGGGAAATTGTGGATGAACTGAAGCCGCAGCCCAACGAGTTAGTCGTTCAAAAGCGTCGCTACGACGGCTTTTACGGGACGACGCTGGACCATGACCTGCGGGTCGCTGGCGTTGACACCGTGATCATCACGGGCACCGTCGCAAACATTTGCGTCCTGCACACCGCAGGCAGCGCCGCATTGAGGTGGTTCAAAGTTGTCGTTCCCAAAGACGGTATATCCGCGCTGACAGACTTTGACATGGAAGCGACCCTGCGTCAGATCCATTTCCTCTATCGCGGTGTTATCACGACTTCTGATGGTATCGCCGCTAAACGATAGTCACGCCGTTACGACACTTGAAGGAGAGGTGGTGGGCGAATGGTTGTGCACCCTTATCAGGACAATGGGCGGTGGTTGCGAGGCAACCTACATGCGCATACGACGAATAGCGACGGTGTTTTCTCCTTGGCGGAATTAGTCCGCCGCTACGAAGAGTGCGGTTACGATTTCCTCGTGATCACCGACCACGATAAGATCACGCCCCTTAACGATGTGAGCACGCCGCTGATTTTGTTGTCCGGATGTGAGGTGACTGCGGGCGGCGGACATATCGTGGCGATCGGCGTCACCGCACCGATTGAACCGCACCAGCCTCGCCAAACGGTTATTGATGCCATCAACGCGCAAGGTGGCATCGCCGTCTTAGCCCATCCCAATTGGGGCGAACGGTTCTGCCATTGGCGGCAAGAGGAATTGGTGACATTACAAGGTTACGCTGGCATTGAGGTCTTCAACGGCAACATTCTGCGCGATAGCGGTAGCCCCCTTGCCAGCGATCGTTGGGATATGTTGCTGTCTGGTGGGCGTCTGTGCTGGGGTTACGGCACCGACGACACGCACAATGAGTTGGATATCGCTAACGGGTGGACGATGGTGCAAGTTGACGAACTGACACCCCACGCCCTCGTGCAAGCGTTGCGTGACGGGCGTTGCTACGCTTCAACCGGCGTGTCGTTCGAAACGATTGAATGCGATGGAACGAGGCTTCGCATTGAAACACGCAACGCCAGCCGCATCGCATTCGTCGGCAAACATGGACGATGGCTCAAATGGGTGGATGCACCCCGTGCAGAATACCTTTTCCGAGGTGACGAAGGCTATGTGCGCGTGGAGGCTTACGGTGAACGCGGTAGCGCCGCATGGACACAACCGTTCCAGTTAGCCCTCTGATACTCTTCGGTCAATGGCGCGGTGGTGCCTTGTGCCGTTTGCTCCGCTTTATTGAGTTGCCGGCAACACGGAGGGTTCGTCAGCAGATTGCCAGAGGGAGGGTCCCTCACGCTGCTGCGGGAGAGCGATGATAGGCGCCACCGCAGAGCAGACGCTCAACATGATTAACACGATCAACCCGACGGTAGCGACGATCAAACTGTCAACGATTCCCCCCGTTTTCAGTTCAGTGCGCAGGGCATCCATCAATGCGACCAGCATACCCGTTCTGTGAGACGGTTGCATGGACGAGATGGGAAAACTCACCAAGACTGTCACGCTCCTTTGAGTGGCTTTTCTCGTTCCGCCACTGCCATTGAGTTAGACACACCAGGCAACGGCAGGGGTGTTGTCACAATTTGTGGTGGTCGAAATCGGCACCAAAGGAGGATGCGCATGCGGTGGGCTATTCTCGCCATTGGGATGGTGCTGAATTGGGCTGCGGTGATGGGGCAAAGTGTGGAACCGCCCCGCAACTTGTTGCGCAACTCGCATTTTTGGTTCCGCACCAACGGCGAGGTGCCTGACTGGTGGGGCACGAACGCCCCCGAATTGGTGCGGGAGTGGACCGGCTGTGTTTCGGTGGAAGACAGTTCACCCATTCAAGGCACGCGGGCGCTGCGGCTGTTCAACCCGCAGGCGGGCACGGCGCTGCGGTGGCAATCCTTCGCTTATGTGCTGCCGTCCGGCAAACCTTACACCTTTTCAGTTTACCTGCGGTCGGAGCGCCCTGATTTTCCCGTCACTTTGGGCATCGGCTATGACAGGCGCACGACCGTGTTGGCACAACCTGTGTGGCGTCGATTCGCGTTCACAGCGACACCACAGCGCGGGCATTGGGCGCGAGGACGGTTGATCGTCACTGTAACTATTGAGCAAGCAGGCACGATTTGGCTCGCCGCACCGCAACTGGAAGCGGGCGAAAGCCCTTCGGATTACACACCCCTTTACGCGGGCGATGTGTTGTTGCCGCCCCGCGCTCAACCGTTACGAGCGATTGTGGAGTGTGACGCTTACGCTACTGAGTCGCAATTTCGTCTGTGGTGCGAAAGCAACTTGAGCGTCCCTGTGACGGTGCGGTGCCGGCTGGGCGACAATTGGCTCAAACCGATGGGCGACGCAACCTTGCCGCCGAATATGCGGCGCTTTGTGCCCTTCAGCCTTGCCGAAGTGCCCATCGGCACACATGTATTGACCGTTGAAACTGTCACGACACAAGGGGAGGTGGTGGCGACGACGACCGACCGATTGACGAAGTTGACGCCACCGAGCAGCGGCGCTTTCGTGCAAGTGGACCGTGTGCGCCGACATTTGGTCGTTAACGGCGCGCCTTTCGTCGTTTTTGCGCAAGGCATTCACGCCAGCCCGCGCGATTGGTGGCTGAGCGACATCGCAGCCCACGGGTTCAACGCTGTCATCCCAATGGTGCCCACCGATCCTGCCACTTGGGCGACGACCCGCGCCTTCATGGACGAAGCCCATCGGCGGGGACTCAAAGTGATCGCGTGGTTGCGTCCGCCCGGCGACCAATCAGCCGCTGCGATCGCCGACGCTATTGCCGAAACGGTCGCGGCGTTGCGCGACCATCCCGCTGTTATCGCGTGGTATTTACTGGACGAACCTGAAGGGTGGTGGGAACGAGACGGGCGGCGGGAGGAGGAGTTGCTGACCGTTTACCGCACCGCCAAGCAAACGGATCCTTACCGACCCGCCCAATTGAACTGGTATCGTTGGACGGATGGCAAAGGTGGTTACGGGTCGCTACAAGCCAGTGATTTCGGGTCACTGGACTATTACCCCTTCGGGCGTGTGGAGAACCCGATGGGACAGGTCGCCGATGTTCTGTGGCGGATGAACCGCGATTGCCGCCCGCTGGGTAAACCTGTCGCTTTCTGGCAGCAGATGTATGGTTATGACGACGCCGTGCGTGAACCGACCGCGGACGAAGCCCGTGCCCACACCTGGCTGACTTTGATCCTGGGCGGTCGGTTGATATACTGGTTCGTCTACAAGCCGATGAGCCACCAATTGTGGCGGGCGATGCCGTCCATCGCCGCCGAGGTGCAAAAACTGGCGGCGTTGCTCACCCGCCCGGACGCCTTTGAACGAGCCGTGGGACGGGAGGGTGCCCTTTACTACGCTGTGTGGGACAGCGGTGGGGCGACCTACCTCTTAGCAGTCAATGCGAGTTACACGCCCCAACGCACACCCGTCTTTCTGCGATGGTTGACCGGTCAGGACTGGCGTTTTCTCAAGCCGATCGCTACCGACGGCAGCGCAACTTTGCGCGACGGGATCGCATGGGCACAGTTACCGCCGCTGGGTGTAGGATGGTGGCAACTGTTTTGATCGGCAAGAGCGATTCAACGCTGTGACGGTTTACCCACCGTCCTCGCCGCCACCTTCGTTCGTCGGGTTCGTGTCCGAGACGCCCTCGGCGGCTCTCCCCTGCCCACCCTCTGTCGGACTCCTTCCGCAACGGCGGTCTGCAATCGTTTCATCGTTTGGTAGATGTTTTTGAGCGCCGGGTTTTGCGACATGCGCCGCTCTATGAGGGTGAGGGCGTGATCCCAAGTCAACGACCCTGGGGTTAGTTGGTAAATGCGCTGGCGCGAGATGCCTAAAAGACGAGAAAGCCATCGGACAGGCACTCGCCCCCGCACAGCAGCGCTGACAGGCGATGGCATACCCAGTTGAGCCAGCCGGTCTGCCAACTGTTTAATGCGTATCAGCTCCTGCGCGTCGTAAAGGACACCCCGCCGGTGCGGGTTCTCATGGACAGCGATCAACCCTTTCTTGCGCCAAGTGCTCAGCAAACTGGGACGCACTCCCAGCAAATCGGCAGCTTCCCGTTCTGTCAGCCACTCTTTGCGTGTCCGACGCGGCATTACCAGTCACCCTCCTACATGGCAGGATACAATCCCAGCGTTTTACAGCGGGTGGGTTCGGTTTTTGGGATGCAATCGCGCATCGCCATTTATCGCACCTGCCGTTAAATCATGACGGAGGTGAAAGGTTTGTCAAGCCTGTCATCGGGGGCACGACACGGTGTTTTGTTCGTGTGCGCTACGCCTATCGGGAATCTGCAAGATGTGACCCTGCGGGTGTTGGACACTTTGCGGCAGGTTGACCTGATCGCCGCAGAGGATACCCGCGTCGCGCTCAAACTCCTCAACCGCTTCGGCATCCGCAAGCCGTTGATCAGTTACCACCAACATTCGTCTCCACGACGAACGCGCTATTTGTTGGAGCGGTTGCGTGCCGGTGCATCTATCGCGTTGGTCTGTAACGCTGGCACGCCAGGTGTGTCAGACCCCGGTGTGCCGCTGGTGCGGGAAGCGCTAAAAGCGGGCGTGCAAGTTGTGCCCGTGCCCGGTCCGTCAGCGGTGACAGCGGCGTTGTCTGTCTCTGGCATGGACGGCCAGCGCTTCCTGTTTTTAGGCTTTTTGCCGCGCAACAGAAAGGAACGGCAAGCGCTGCTGGAACAGGTGCGGGCTGTTCCTTTCACCCTCGTCCTTTACGAATCCCCACACCGTTTGCGAGCGACGCTGCACGACCTTTGGACGATATTAGGCGACCGCACCGTCACTCTCTGCCGCGAACTCACCAAGGTGCATGAAGAAATCGCACTGACTACGCTTAGCGCACTCCACAAACGGTTTGAAAACGAAGAACCTGTCGGCGAATTCACCCTCGTCATTGAGGGTGCCGTCCCATCGTCCCCACCGGTTCGTGACGAAGATGTGGACGCGTTTTTACATCAATTGTTGGCGCAAGGTTGGTCAGTCCGCGACGCTGCCAAAGAAACAGCGCGGCGCTTCTCCATCCCGCGCGCCGTTGCTTACCGGCGCGCTTTACAGTTGCAGCGATGAGACGGTGCGACAGGGCATAGAGGCTGAGCACGCTTTTTGCCCGCTCACTCCTAACCGTCGCCGACAGCGGCTTTCAAATGCTCATCGCCGACCCGCAAGCACCATTGCTGAAAGGTTTCGCCTGCGTGGCGCTCCCGCAAATATGCCCGCACCAATCGCTCAATGACGAATTTGAGTTCAGTGGCAGGGACGCGCCGCAAGACTTGTCGCCCGATGCGGGGCATCGTGCCCAACCCGCCACCTACGATGATGTCAAAGCCCTCATGCTTCGTGCCATCCGGCAGCGTCGCTGCCGTCCCTTGCAACCCGATGTCGCCGACCCAATGCTGCGCGCAAGCGTGGGGGCAGCCGTCCATGTGCAAAGTCAACCGCACCTGCCGCCAAATTTCATCGCCGAAAACCGCACGCAAATGATCAATGAGCGCCCGCAAATGGTGCTTGGCGTCCGTCACGGCGTAATTGCAGAAGGGGTCACCTGTGCAGGCGATGCCGTTGGCAATCAAAGGGCAAGCGAAAGGCGAATAGCCCAACTCCTGCAACAAAGCGACGGTGTCGTCCAATTTACTTTCGGGCACATGGGTCAGGACAAAGTTTTGCTGGCGAGTGATGCGAAATTCTCCGCCGAAACGCTCCAACCAATCTGCCAGCACGATCAAGTCTTCGCCTTTCATCTGCCCGACCAACACGGGCACACCGATGTAAAACCTTCGCTCCCCGTCCCTTGTCCCACGCCCCTTCTGCTCATGGACGCCCATGTGGTTGGTGAAGCCGATGGGGCGGGGTGTTGTAGGGTAGTCTTCCAACTTGCGTCCCAACGCTTGTTCAATCATTTGGCGGATGTGCTCGGGACCGTAATCGTCCACCATGAACTTGAAGCGGGCTTTGACCCGCGAAACGCGGTAACGCTTGTTCGTGCGCCATAGTTCCAAGATGGCGACCATGACGGGGAGAGCGTCTTGCGGCTCAATGAACACCCCCAACGGTTTCGCCAAACGCGGTGTAGATGCCAGCCCACCTCCGACCAACACGGTGAATCCTTTACGCCCGTCCTTTTCCACGCCGACAAATGCGACGCAGTTGATTTCCGGCGCCGTGCACCAAAACGGGCACGCGCTGACGGTGATTTTGTGCTTGCGGGGCAGATCGCTGTATTCGGGCGTTGCGTCAAACAACCGCGACGCTTCCACGAGGAGAGGCGTCGGGTCAAAGAGTTCGTGAGGGTCAAGCCCGGCGACGGGGCAACCCGTGATGTTGCGCACAGTATCACCACAACCGCCTTTCGTCGTCAATCCCAACGCTTGGATGCGGTCAAAGACTTCAGGCAATTGCGTCAGGTGAATGTAATGAAGTTGGAAGTTTTGGCGCGTCGTCAACTCCACATAGTTTTGCCCGTAGCGGACCGCCAATTCGCCAACGCCGCGCAATTGCGCCGGCTGCACGATGCCACCAGGGCACTTGATGCGCAAGCAGAAGTAGCCGACTTTGGGTTTATCGTGGAAAATGCCCCACCAATGCAACCGCACGAGGTCATCTTCAGGAATGGCTTGGTAGTCGCATTTCGCCAGTTGGGGCAATTCGTCCACGATGCGCTCGGGATTTTTCTCCCGTTTCAGCCGCTCAATGTAGTTGCGCTTCAAGACTAACTCGTCGGTGGGCTGGTTGTCCATCGCCGCCAGCGCCTCAGCGATGGCGCGGGCAATCTCCTGGCACGGGCGCAATGCCGTCTTGCTGTCCGCCACGCTCAATCACCTCGCCTTGCCATTTTGGCGTCACAGCACCCGTGCGCTGTCAGGGAAAACCTGTCAAGTTTTCCCTGATAGCCTTTGACGACCTACATCGCAAAGTGCTCCGTGGGGTTTCGCTCAGTCCTTCCGATGTGGGGCGATGGGCATGATGTTTTCGCGCGTTTGCCAACATGCCTTGTGGGCGATGATAGCGTTGGCAAAGGCATGGCAGAGCCGACGGTGGCTGAAAGCCGCAGAAATCGCTGACACCTTCGGGTTGCCCGAACCGATGGTAGCAAAGGTGTTGCAGAAGTTGGTGCAAGCGGGATTAGTGCAATCGCAGCGCGGTCCGAAGGGCGGATTTCGTTTGCGCCGTCCGCCCGACGCCGTTACGCTGCTGGATGTAGTGGCAGCCGTTGAGGGAGCGCCCTGGTTGAACCGTTGCGTGTTGGGATGGGTGCAGTGCAACGAGGCTCACCCCTGCCCTTTACACGACCTTTGGGTGCCTCACCGCGCACACCAGCGCGAGTTCCTGCAAAAAGTGCGGGT
The DNA here is from genome assembly GCA_002898575.1 of bacterium HR17. NCBI lineage: Bacteria > Candidatus Fervidibacterota > Fervidibacteria > Fervidibacterales > Fervidibacteraceae > Fervidibacter > Candidatus Fervidibacter japonicus. The sequence continues at coordinate 4,896 of BEHT01000009.1, read as the reverse complement.
GTCCGACATCGCTATCACGGCGCACTTTTAAAAACGCCCGCCGCCATCTCATGTCATCGGGGATTTGCCTGACACGCCTTTAGGGATTTTCCCCGATAGCGACCGCTCATCGCCTCACCATCTTGATTTTCGGAACGCATGCTCGTAAACCCGAAAGGGGGCGAAAGCCATGCGACGAAACTGGCATTGGTGGGGAGCGTTGGCAGCAACTGCCGCCTTTGCCCTCGCCATCGGTTACCTGTTAGGTAGGCAGCAATCAGCACCAAAAGGTGCAACCTTGCCTCCCAGTCGGCGCCCTGCAGTCGGTGTGCCCGCTGAAGCGATGGAGTTGGTGCGTGCCCGCAAATTGACCCCTGAGGATGTCACCGCTGCACTGGAAACTTACATGCCCGCAGGTCGTCACGATGAGTATGTCATGTTCGCGTCGGGCGGTCACAGTGGGCAAGTGTTAGTCGTTGGCATCCCGTCCATGCGACTGCTGAAAGTTATCGGCGTGTTCACCCCAGAACCATGGCAGGGTTACGGCTATGGCGTTCAAGAGACGGCGTTCACCGCCGGTTTGTTGGACGGGCGCAATCCCTTCAACGGGGTCAAGGTGAACGGCAAGGTTATCGCGTGGGGTGACACGCACCACCCTAACCTCAGCGAAACCGACGGCGATTATGACGGGCAATTTCTGTTCATCGGTGACAAAGCCAGCGCCCGCCTCGCCGTCGTTGACCTGCGGGACTTTGAGACGAAGCAAATCGTCAAAAACCCACTGGGTTACTCCAGTCACGGTGCCGCCTTCGTGACGCCCAACACCGAATATGTCGTGGAAGTCTCGCAATACGCAGCGCCGTTGGGTGGGCGCTACGCGCCCATTGAGCGCTACAAGGAAGAGTATCGGGGCTGGATGACCTTTTGGAAGTTTGACCGCAAGCAAGGGCGCATCGTCCCCGAACAATCCTTTGCCATTGAATTGCCCCCTTATTGGCAAGACCTTGCCGACTGCGGCAAAGGCGTCAGCGACGGTTGGGCATTCTGCAACTCCTTTAACACCGAAATGGCGACAGGGGGCATTGAAGAAGGCAACCCGCCTTTTGAAGCGGGGACCGCTGAACGCGATATGGACTACCTGCACATCGTCAATTGGAAGAAAGCCGAACAACTGGTCAAAGCGGGCAAAGCCGTCACGGTCAACGGTTTGAAGGTTATCCCGCTGAAAGTCGCGGCGGATGAAGGCATCCTCTTCTTTGCGCCCGAACCGAAGAGCCCCCACGGCGTGGATGTTTGCCCCTGCGGCAACCACATCGTTGTCGGTGGAAAGTTGGACCCGCATGTGACCGTTTACTCCATGCGCAAGATTTTGGACGCCGTCAAACGCAAGGACTTTGAAGGGCGCGACCCCTACGGTGTGCCCATTTTGCGCTTTGACGCGGTGCGCGCGGCGCAAGTGGAAGTCGGCTTGGGTCCGCTGCACACCCAATGGGACAATCAGGGTTATGCCTACACCAGCCTGTTTTTGGATAGCGCCGTCGCCAGATGGACGATGGGCGATTGCAAGTTCAAAGCCCCTGAAAAACCGTGGACGCTGGTCCAGAAAATCCCCGTCCGCTACAATGTCGGACACATCGCTGCCGCTCACGGCGACACGGTGAACCCGCACGGCAAGTGGCTCGTGGCATTGAACAAATGGTCCATTGACAACTTCGTCGGTGTCGGACCGCTCCTGCCTCAGACCTTCCAACTGATTGACATCAGCAAGACGGGCGAATCAGGACGCGTCGTTTACACGATGCCCATCGGCATCGGTGAACCCCATTACGCCCAAATCATCAAGGCAGACAAACTCAAGGCTTGGGAGATTTATCCCGAAGTCGGGTGGAACCCGCTGGCAGAAGCGAAACACCCCAAAGCGACGACGAAGGGGCGCATCGTTCGCAACGGCAGGACAGTGGAAGTGTTCATGACCGTCATCCGCAGTCACTTTGAGCCGGAGCATATCCGCGTCAAGAGAGGCGACCGCGTCATCCTGCACATCACCAACTTGGAACGCACTAAAGACGCCACCCACGGCTTCGCTCTCGGTCCCTTCAACATCAACGCGTCCATAGAGCCTGGCGAAACGGTGACAATGGAGTTCACCGCCGACACGCCCGGCGTCTTCCCCTTCTACTGCTCTGAATTTTGCTCGGCACTGCATTTGGAGTTTGCAGGCTACTTGCTCGTGGAACCGTGAGCCTTGCCTTCACGGGAAAGGGTGACAACGATGGTGCAGGGCAACGCGGGCGAACGGTTGGGACGCATCGGGTTGGTGCTCAGCGCGCTGTTACTCATCGCGTCCAGCGCGTTGCCTTACTGGCAGGTGCGGGTCATCGCCCCGCAGTATCCGCAGGGACTACGCCTGACAGTGTTCGTTCACCGCTTGGACGGCGATGTGCGAGAGTTGGACATCCTCAACCACTACATCGGCATGAAGCCGTTAGCCCAAGCGGCGCAGCGAGAACGGGCGATGGCAATGCCCGCCATCGCGTTGAGTGCGGCGTTGCTGCTCCTCGCCGCTTTTGCGCCCTACCGTTTCATGTGGTTGCTGATTTTGCCCGCTGTCGTGTTTCCCATCACGTTCGTGTTGGATTTGCATTGGTGGCTGCACCGCTATGGAACGCACCTTGACCCCAAAGCGCCGATGCGTATCCCGCCGTTCGTCCCGCCCCTGATAGGCACGGGCAAAATCGCCCAGTTTCAAGCCATCGCGACTTTCCACGGCGGCTTCGTCATGGCGACAGTCGCCGCACTGTTAGCGGTTGCGAGCGTCATAACGCGCTGGCGATACTCCTTGCGTCGTCAGCGGAACGAAGTGCAATTGCTTGTGGTCAGCCTCGTTGTGTCGCTCGTTGCTGCGACTGCGCAGGAAACCTTCGCGGTCCCTTCGTCCATCCGCATTATCACGCCAACTTTTGCGCATCCGACAACCGTCGCCACTTTCACCGACGCCCTCAAGCGGGCTCCCAACGGAGCGACCGTCGTCGTGAGCGGTGGCGTTCATCGGGGCAACTTCGTCGTGACCAAATCGCTCACCCTCATCGGCGAAAACTCGCCCGTTCTGGATGGTGGTGGCAACGGCACGGTCATAACCTTGAAAGCGCCACGCACCACTTTGAAAGGCTTTGTCATCCGCAATAGCGGTTCAACGCTGTCAACGGAAGATGCGGGCATCGCCGTTGAAGCGTCACGATGCGTCGTGGAAAACAATCGCCTTGACGATGTGCTGTTTGGCATCGTGCTCCGCAACGCCCCTCAAACGGTTGTGCGCCACAACGAGTTGCATGGCAAACCCTTGCCGCTACCTCGTCGGGGCGACCTCATCAAGGTGTGGTATAGCGATGGTGTGTGCCTTGAAGGCAACAAAGTCGTCGGCGGACGCGACGCCGTCTTGTGGTTCTCCCGCACTTTAACCGTCCGCCACAACACGGTCACGCAAGGGCGCTATGGCATTCATTTCATGTATTGCGACGACGCCCTTGTGGAGGGCAATCGCCTGAGAGACAACGCCGTCGGCATCTACCTGATGTATAGCCGCAACTTACGGCTGCGCCGCAACTTGCTGGTGCACAATCGCGGACCCAGCGGCTACGGCATCGGTTTGAAGGACATGTATCGTGCCCTTATCGCCGACAATTTGATCGCTGCCAACCGTGTCGGAATCTTTGCCGAAGGGGCGACCCTCAGCCATTTTGAGCGCAACTTCATCGCCCACAACGATATCGGCATCCTGCTATTTCCGTCCTCCTCCACCAACACGCTGACCGCCAACAGTTTTGTGGACAACGGGGAGCAAGTGGCAATAGAAGGCGTTTTGTCTCCTCAAGCCAACCGTTGGCGAGGCAACTTTTGGAGCGACTATGGGGGCTACGATGCCGACGGCGACGGCATCGGCGATGTGCCTTACAAAGCCTTTCGGTGGTTTGAGCGGTTGACAGAGCGACAAAGCGCAACGCGCTTTTTCGCCTTCAGCCTCGCCGCTCACGCCGTTGACTTCGCCGCTCGCTGTTTTCCCGTCTTTGCCCCGCAACCGCAACTGGTGGACAATGCACCGCGCATGGCGCCCCTCTTGCCCCGCGTCGGTGTCCGTCGCCCGTCCGTTTCGTTGGCGTGGGTCGCCGCGGGCATCGCCATGATCCTTTGCGCCACTTTGCTACACTTGCCCCGCTTCAGCCCACACAAAGCGTTGGCAACTATTGCCACGACACAACCCGATGCCCGCATTGACGCTATCGTCGCAGCGCATTTGACTAAACACTTCGGCGGTGTCGTCGCCCTCAATGATGTCAGTTTTGCCGTCGCCAGTGGTGAAACGCTGGCGCTGTGGGGACCGAACGGAGCAGGCAAAACGACGCTGTTGCGTTGCCTGTTAGGCGTGTTGGCGTTTGACGGTGCAGTGCGCGTGATGGGTCACGACCCGCGCCTTGACGGCAAGGCAGTGCGTCGTTTGGTCGGTTACCTGCCGCAGGACATCCGTTTGCCCAACGACTGGACGGTCGCCGAAACGCTGCACTTTTTCGCCCGCTTGCGCCGCGCGCCCGCGGAACACATCGCAGCAGCAATGGACGAATGGCGGTTAAACGACATCGCCGATAAACCTGTCAGCAGTTTGTCGGGTGGTATGCGCCAACGGCTGGCGTTTGCGTTAGCGTTGCTGTCCGATCCACCAATTTTGCTGCTGGACGAACCGACCGCGAACTTGGACGCCCGCACTCGTTCCGAAGTGTGGGCGTTCGTGGAACGCTTGAAGCGGCAAGGCAAAACGATTGTCCTTTGCTCCCATCGCGCCGATGAAGTGCGTCGCCTCGCCGACCGCGTGTTGGTGCTGGACAACGGCAACCTCGTCGCCGTCGGGACACCGCAGGAATTGGC